>JAFPUX010000167.1 GCA_017413145.1 Kiritimatiellia bacterium
AAGTCGGGATAGGCGGCGCGTCCGCCCCACGAGGGAAGCGAGGAGACGTAGGCCGAGCCGGGCAGGTCGGCGTGGAGACCGCCCGTGCCGAAGCCGTCGTTGGCGGTGTACTTGACGAACGTGTTGACCCACTTGCCGACGCCCATCGCGAAGAACATCGGATTGCCGCCGTCGGGATAGCGCGTCTCCTTCGTGGCGCCCGGGATCCTCGCCCAGAACTCGATGCACCCCTCCGGCTGCATGAGGCCCGTCGGGAACGGCACCTCCGCCGCGGGCGTACGCGCCTTCACGAGCAGCGCGCGGCCCTTCTTCCCCGGCACGAACTCGCCGCCGAGGAACGCGCCGGCGGGGCCGGCGGCGGGATGCTCGATCGAGGAAGCGGAGTCGAAGGTGCAGTGGTAGCGAAGGTTGGGTGGTTGGGGGGTTGGGTGGTTGGGTGGTTCGATTGAAACCGAGGTGACCTTGTCGAAGGGGACGCGGAGGGGGCCGACGAGGGTGTCGAGGACGACGAAGGCGCGGTCGGCGGGGATCGCCGCGGTCAGGCGGTCGCCGTTGCGGAAGGACACGCGGCCTTGCACGGGCGCCCGCGGCGCGGCACGGCCGCCGGACGGGCGGGTTTCGCGAAACCCGAATCCCGAATCCCGCGGCGAAACCCGAATCCCGGCTTCCGAATCCCGCGGCTCCGGCTTCGGCGCCGCTTCGAAATGGATCGATTTCACGGAACGGAGGTCGATGCGGATGCGGCCGACGGAGGGCGAGAAGGCGGGGAGTGACTGTTGGCGGAGGACGCCCTTGAGGAGGGAGCCGTCCAGTAAACGGACCTCTGCACGGCACGGCGGCCGCGGCATGCCGCGGCACGCCGGCCGTGCATTGCTCGGGGCTCGCGGCTTCGCCGCTCGGCAGGAGCAGGAGGGGGCGGCATTGCCACCAATGGCACCATTGCCACCATTGCCACCATTGCCACCAATGGGAGCCCCACCCGCTTGCGGCGGGAGCCCCCTCAAGGGGGCCGGCTCGCTCGGAGAGCTCGCCCCACCGGGTTCCGCGAACTCCGCGGACTCCGCGTGAGGTTGTGCGGCGGGACCGGGGTGCGCGGGGGCGGCGACGGGAACCGGAGCGGGTTCCTCCGCGTGGAGGGCGGCGGCGAGGAGGAGAACGAGGATCGTTTTCATGGCGTGGAGTCTACCACGGCGGGCCCTCGCGCGCAAGCCCGCGGGAACGCGTTGCAACGGCGCGCGCGTTTTGGTAGAATGCCGCCCCCATGAACGAGCAATCCTTCGAGGACGCGGTTTCGCGCATCTGCGAAAAGGACGGCGACTACGACGCGGAGGCGTACTACTTCGTGCGCGAGTCGCTCGACCGCACCGTCCGCGCGCTCGGCCGCGAGGACGCGAAGGACCGACACGTGACGGGCCAGGAACTCTGCGCGGGCATCCGCGACCACGCGCTGGAGCAGTTCGGCCCGCTCTCGCTGCTCGTCCTCTCCCAGTGGGGCGTGTTCGAGACCGCCGACTTCGGCCGGATCGTCCACGCGCTCGTGAACGAGGGCGTCTTCGGCAAGAAGCCCTCCGATTCGGAAAGCGATTTCAAGGACGTCTACTCCTTCGAGGACGCCTTCGAGAAGCCCTACGCCCCTTAGCGCGCAGCCATGGAAACGTCCTTCCGGTCCCTCTCCCGGTCCCACGAAGACGGCGGCGAATCGCACGCCCCGTTCCTCGTCGCGGCGGTCGTGGTCTCGGTCGCGCTCCATCTCGCGTTCGGCTACGCCTCCCGCGACACGCGCCTCTCGTTCCTCGCGGGCCTCTCGCTCGACCCGGCCGAGCTGCGCCAGGACCGGCGCAAGCCCTGGGACGACACGGTCCTGCTCGCCGACCCGGCGCCGGACGAGGCGGCGGAAACGCTTTCTTCCGGCGCCACGCGCACGGCCGATCCCGGCCGCGAGACGGTCGACGAGCTGCTCGAATCCCTTCCGACCGAATCGCCCGCGACGCTGTTCGACCCGCCGCCCGTCCGCCGCGACGACGCGCCCGCGCAG
>JAFPUX010000168.1 GCA_017413145.1 Kiritimatiellia bacterium
ACGACGCAGGCCGCGCTCGCCCTGCGCCTCCTCGCCGCGCGCTAGCCGGCCGCGTACAGCGCGACCGCCGCCACGAGCAGCAACGCCGCGAACACGCGCCGCGCGAGCACCGCCGCGCCCACGCGTTCCTCCAGGTCGGTGCGCCCCGCGCGGGCGACGAGCCACCCGAGCCCGACCGAAATCAGGCCGCGCGTGCTCTGGACGATGTTGCCGAGCACGAGACCGCACGTCGCGAAACAGGCGTAAAGAACGACCATCGCGGAGAACCACAGCGCCGCGTAGGGCAGCGCGTGACGCCGCCAGTCCGCCGCGCGGAACCGCGGCGCGAACGGCATCAGCGCGGCGCTCGCGACGCCGGTGACGGCGTAGATCAGCGCCAGCGAGAAAAGCGAACGCGGGAGAACGTCCGGGAACGCGGGCGCGACCGCGTCGAACGTGCGGACGATGTACCAGTCCGCGATGCAGTATCCCGCGCACGTCGCGAGAAGCCAGCCCCACGCCGCGCGCGAGAGCCGCCGCCCCGCGCCCGCGAGCAGCGCCGCCGCCGCGACGACGAGCGCAACGCCGGACCACTGCGCGGCCGAGCACGGCCGCCCGGGCCCGAACGAATAGAACGCGGCGAGCATCGGCACCTTGACCGCGAGCAGCGGCGAGGCGCGCGACGAATCGGCGTGCTTGAGCAGGAAGAACATCGCCGCGTTCGCCGCGAGGCAGAACAGCGTGCTCAGCGCCGACGCCTCCAGCGCCGGGCGCCAGGCGAGCGCCGCCGGGTCCGCCGGCCGCACCGCCGCCAGCAGCGGCAGCGCGGCGAGACCCATCAGGAAGAACGACGGCGGCAACAGCGTCCAGGCCGCGCGGCCCGACTCGCGCACGTAGCGCGACGAAGCCACGTACGAGCACGACTGCAGGAACGCCGCCGCGAACCCCGCGGCCAGGCCGGCTGCGACGTTCATCGAGAGCGTCCCGCAGCCTTGGATTCGGCGCGCCGCTCCGCGACGTCCGCCGCCATCGCCGCGGCGGCCCCGAGCTCCTCCTCCGTCGGCGGCCCGCACACGAGGCGGAAGCCGGTCCTCGGATTGGCCTCGCCAGGGGCCTGGAAGGTCCGGCTCGCGCTGCGGCAGAGACGCGCGTAGTCGAACCAGCTGCCCCCGCGCACGGCGCGTCCGCGCGACGAGGACGCCGGACCGGGCGGGTCGACGACCGGTTCCGGACCGCCAAGGGCGGAGGACCGGCCCGCGAACCAGTCGCGGCACCATTCGGCGACGTTGCCGTGCATGTCGTACAGCCCCCAGGCGTTCGGCTCAAAACTGCCGACGTCCGCGTGCTGCTGCATCCCGTGGCGGCCGCCGGACACGATGCCCGGACTGTATCGGGCGACCCGGTCCAGCCCCGGATCGCGGCCGGTCGAGACGAGGTCGACCCCGGCCGCGACGGAATTGGTCGATCCCGCGCGGCAGGCGTACTCCCACTGCGCCTCGGTCGGCAGATCCCACGACGAAATGCACGTCCGGGTCCGGAGACGGCCGACGAAGCTGTTTTCGTCCACGCCGGTCCCGGACGGCCATTTCGCGCCCGCGCGCCCGCCGCGGATCTGGGTCCAGGACACGCTCTCGGCGGGCCGTTTCGCGCCCGGAAACCGCCCGCAGCCGGAACCGGCGACGTGGTTCCACTGCGCCTGCGTCACCTCGAAAACGCCGATGTAGAACGGCTTGCGGATCTCCACGTCCCGGAGGGGCCACTCGGAGCCCGTGCAACCGAGCTCGGCGTTGCCGCACCCCATGCGGACCGAACCCGGATCGATCCGGCGCAGCACGGCGAACCGCGTCTTGTAGTCGTCGTTCCACCCCCCGGGAGGCGGCTCGTCGAGAAAACGGACCGGGTAGACCGCGTCGTCCCGGGCCCCGTCCGAAAGGTCGAGCACGAGGTAGCGCGCCGGATCGCCGGCGGCGGCCGAGACGGCCAGCGCGGCGGCGGACGCCGCGAAAACGGTTCGGAGCTTCATGTCGGGGATTCCATGTGGGCGGGGCGGATACGATACCACGTTCGCCGCCCCGGCGCCAGCGAAATCGAAATCGCGCGCCTTGCCCGCGGACGCCGGATTGTGGTATGATGGGGCGCATTGCAGGCAACCGCCCGCCCCGCCCCTCCCCCGCCCCGCCGATGAAACAGAAATTCCTCCTCGTCGCGTCGATCGCCGTCGGTCTCCTCGCCGCCATCCTCGCCCGCGCGTGGGTGAACGCGCGCAACGCCGAAGTCGACGCGCGCGTCGCCCGCATCAAGGCCTCGCAGGCCACGGTCCAGGTCCTCTACGCCGCGCGGCCGCTCGCCGCCGGCACGAAGCTCGAGATGTCGGACCTGGCCGCCGGCGAGACGCTCCAGGTCGCCGTCGGCTCCGACAACATCTCCGCGCTCGACGCGCACCGCGTCGTCGGCCGCACGCTCAACCACACCGTCTCCGCCGAAGACCCGCTCCTGTGGACCTACCTCGAAGGCGGCCGCGAAACGGCCCGCAAGCTCTCCGAAGACGTCTCCTCCGGCCTGCGCGCGATCTCGGTCCCCGTCTCCGGCGCGGCCGCCGTCTCCGGCCACGTCCGCCCGAACGACCACGTCGACGTGCTCGCCACGTTCGCGACCGGCCTGGACAAGGAAAATCCCGAGCTCGTCACGATGACGGTCGTCCAGAACGTCACCGTCCTCGCGACCGGCGCCGAGACGTCGCGCACGCGCTCGTCCGCCGCCGCCGGCTCCTACGGGACCGTCACGCTGCTCGTCTCCCCGCGCGAGGCCGAGGTTCTCGTCTTCGCGCAGCAGATGCGCGGCAGCCTGTTCCTCACGCTCCGCCACCCGCGCGACGTCCACTACGAGAGCGAGCTGCCGCGCGTGGACTTCTCCAAGATCGAGTCCGAGCTCAAGGCCCTCAACGAGGAGCGCCAGAAGTCGACCCGCCGCCCGCCCGCGTCCCGCTAGCCCATGCACCTGCTGACGATCTTCCGCGAGGGCGCCGCGCCCTCCAAGGCCGAGCTCGAAGACGGCATCTACCCGATCGGCTCCGGCGAGCGCTGCCGCATCCGGCTGCCGTCGCGCGGCGTCTCCGAACGCCACGCGATCCTCACGCTCCGCGGATCCTCCGCCACGATCGAGGACATGCGCTCCGAAACGGGCACGCTCCTCAACGCGACGCCCGTCGACAAGCCCGCCGCCGTCCTCCCCTCCACGCCGATTACCATCGGCCCCTACACGCTCGTCGTCTCCTTCGTCCCGGCCGCCGTCCCCTCGCCCGAACCATCCGGACCATCCCAACCATCCAGACCTTCCGGACCTTCGAGACCTTCCGACCCGCCGGCGCCCCCGGCGCCGGCGGCCGACCCCCTCGCGGACGTCCGCCGCAGCGTCAAGCAGCAGATCCACCGCGAGCTCGTCGAGCGCCTCGACATCAAGCGCCTCGCCGCCTCGCGCATCGAACCGGAAGAGCTGCGCCGCCGCGCCGCGGACACCGTCGGGGCGATCCTCGCGGAGACGGCCGCGCGCCTGCCCGCCGGCCTCGACCCGAAGCGTCTCGGCAAGGAGATCCTCGACGAGGCGCTCGGCCTCGGCCCGCTGGAGGACCTGCTCGCGGACGAATCCGTGAGCGAAATCATGGTGAACGGCCCCGACCGCGTCTACGTCGAGCGCCGCGGCCGCCTCGAGCTCACCGGCCTGCGCTTCATGGACGAAGCGTCCGTCATGGCCGTGATCGAGCGCATCGTCTCGCCCCTCGGCCGCCGCGTGGACGAATCGCAGCCCTACGTGGACGCGCGCCTGCCGGACGGCTCGCGCGTGAACGTCGTCATCCACCCGCTTTCCCTGATCGGCCCGTGCCTCACGATCCGCAAGTTCGCGAGCCGACAGCTCTTCGACCGCGACCTGATCGCGTTCGGGACGCTCACGCAGGGCATGGCGGACTTCCTGCGCGCCTGCGTGCTGCTGCGCAAGAACATCGTCGTCTCCGGCGGCACGGGCTCCGGCAAGACGACGCTCCTGAACGTCCTCTCGAACTACCTCCCGCACAGCGAGCGCATCCTCACGATCGAGGACGCCGCGGAGCTCCGGCTCGCGCAGCCGCACCTCGTGCGCCTCGAGGCGCGCCCGCCGAACATCGAGGGCCGCGGCGCCGTCACGATCCGCGACCTCGTCCGCAACGCGCTGCGCATGCGCCCCGACCGCATCATCGTCGGCGAGTGCCGCGGCGGCGAGGCGCTCGACATGCTCCAGGCGATGAACACCGGCCACGACGGCTCGCTGACGACCGTCCACGCGAACGCCCCGCGCGACGTCGTCTCCCGCCTCGAAACGATGGTCATGATGTCCGGCCTCGACCTGCCCTCCCGCGCGATCCGCGAGCAGATCGCCTCCGCGATCGACCTCGTCGTGCACGAGTCGCGCCTCTCGGACGGCTCGCGCAAGGTCGTCGCGATCAGCGAGGTCGTCGGCCTGGAAGGGACTCAGATCACGATGCAGGACCTGTTCGTCTTCAAGCAGACGGGCATCGACGCGAACGGCCGCGTGGCCGGCCGCTTCATGCCGACGGGCGCCGTCCCGACCTTCTTCGGCGACTTCGCCCCGCGCGGCATCCCGCTCGACGTGGCGGTGTTCTCGCCCGACGCCCGCGAAAACCCGTAACGACCCTCCATGAATCCCGACACCCCCCTGGAACTCGCCTTCGAGCACGGGTCCGCGCGCCTCTACCGCGCGCTCGACCCCGACCCCTCCCCCGTCGAAGCCTACGTCGCCACCAGCCCCGGGACGCGCGCCATCTCCAACGACCCCGCCGTCGCGGGCGTCGACTACACGCGCCGCCTGCGCGCCTCGTGCACCGACATCCTGCGCGCGCTCGCGCCGGTCGTGCCGGAGGACGACGCCGTCGTCGTGAACATCCTGCGCGGCGGCCTGAACTTCGGCCTGCGCGACGCGCTCGCGGACGCCTTCGGCTGGAACGCGCACACGACCTGCTTCATGAGCGCCCAGCGCGCCCGCGACTCGCAGGACTCCGAGGAGTGGCACATCACCGAGAACTCCTACAAGAAGGTCTACTTCCCGAGCCGCGCGTCGTTCTTCGTGGGCGACGTCGTCGCCACCGGCACGAGCCTGCGCTACGGCCTGCGGGAGCTGGTGGGCAGCGCCGCCGAGCAGAAAGTGGACGTGCGGAACCTCGTCTTCTTCACCTACGGCGGCCCGAAGGCGCTCGAGATCCTGCGCGGCGTGGACGCGCAGTGCCGCTCGCTCTTCCCCGAATACGGCCGCACGGTGCTGATCTACCTCGAGGGCTGCTTCACGGTGCCCGCGCCGGACACGCCGCTGCACGTGCGCCTCACGGGCACGGACCTGGTGCGCCTCGGCGCGCTCATGGCGCCGGAGTTCGTCGAATCGCAGTACGAGTTCCCCTCCTACCCCATCGAGCGCTGCACGATCTACGACGCCGGCTCGCGCGCCTTCTGGGTGCGCGAATACGCGGAGGACGTCCTCGGCTACTGGCGGCAGAACCTGCAGTTCGCGAACCACGGGATGACCTTCGCGGAGCTGCTCGCCGAACGTTTTCCCGGCCTCGACCCCGCGCGCTTCGGCGACGTCGACCTCAAGGCCCTCTCCCTCGCCCAGATCGCCAAGATGGAGAAATTCCTCTCCCCGTCCAAGTAGAAAGGGGGCCGCGCCGCGGCCCCCTTTTTGCAAGGCCCTTTCCCCGGAGACATCCCGCGCGTGGCCGCGCGGCGCTCCACTCCGGACGAACAACAAACCAACACAAACAACAAATGAGCAAACACGACAACCACCACGACTTCGAGCGATCGAGCGTGGACGACAGCCAGAAGCGAGGTTTCTGGTCCATGTTCGTCATCATGATGGGATTCACGTTCTTCTCCGCTTCCATGTGGGTGGGACTGACCCTCGCCAACGGACTCACCGCCGGACGGTTCTTCTGGGCCGTCATGGCCGGCAACCTGATCCTCGGCGTCTACACCGGGCTTCTGGCGTATCCGGCCGCCAAGACCGGCCTCTCGGTCCACCTCCTCGCGCGCTACTCGTTCGGCACGCGCGGCTCCAACATCCCGTCGATCGTCCTCGCGGTCACGCAGATCGGCTGGTTCGGCGTGGGCGTCGCGATGTTCTCCATCCCCGCCGCGTGGTGGCTTTCCGACGTTTCGTGGCTCCGGGGAACGTGGTTCACGGGCGGCCCGTGGGAGTCGTTCTTCGGCGCCGACAAAGAGCTGCCGCTCCGCCTGCTCTGGACGCTCACCGTCGTGGCGGGCGTCGCCATGACCTCGTCCGCCTACTTCGGCATCAAGGCGCTGCACGTCATCTCCGTCGTCTCCGTCCCCGCCATCGCGATCCTCGGCGGCTGGTCCGCCATCCAGGCGCTCTTCGTCGATTCGCCCGAGTTCATCGCCGCGCACAATTCCGCGATCGACGCGGCGACGATCAAGCACGGCTGGGACGCCCTCGCGAACCACGTCCCGGGCGTCGACGCCAAGACCGGCGTCTCGCTCGCGATCGGCATGGTCTCGGCCATCTCGCTCGGCATCGGCTCGTTCGTTTCCGGCGGCTCCTGCACGCCCGACTTCGCGCGTTTCGCGAAGAACGCGAAGATCGCGGTCGTCACGACCGTCCTCGCGTTCTTCATCGGCAACTCGCTGATGTTCTTCTTCGGCGGCGCCGCCGCGATGGTCTACGGCAAGAACGACATCTCGCTCGTGATGCAGCTGCAGGGCCTCCTGCTCCCGGCCGTGGTCGTGCTGCTCCTGAACATCTGGACGACGAACGACAACGCGCTCTACACCTCGGGCCTCGGCATCTCGAACATCACCGGCATCCCGAAGCGCTGGGTCGTGCTCTTCAACGGCGCGCTCGGCACGGTCGCGGCGCTGTGGCTCTACAACCACTTCTGCGGCTGGCTCACGATCCTCAACACGTTCATCCCGCCCTGCGGCGCGATCCTCATCACGGACTTCTTCCTCGTGAACCGCCGCAAGTACCCGGCGATGGCGGACAAGAAGTTCGTGTTCGTCTCGCCGCCCGCGGTCGTCGCCTGGGCGCTCGGCTCCGTCGTCGCGCTCGGCGGCTTCGACTACCTCGTCCACGCCAAGTGGCTCCAGTTCGGCATCCCGGCGATCAACGGCATGGTCGTCGCGGCGGTCGTCTACCTGGCGCTCTCCGCGGTCTGCCCCTGCACGAAGAAGTGCAAGGACTGCGCCTGATCGCCTGATCCTCGAAACCGGCGGCCGCGCGTCCCGCGCGGCCG
>JAFPUX010000169.1 GCA_017413145.1 Kiritimatiellia bacterium
GGCGGGGCCGTCCCCGGGCCGGAGGCGGCCGGCCGCGCATTCGGCGCGGAGCGCGAGCTCCGCGGCGTGGGACGCCTGCGAGCCGTTCGCGGGAATCGAGAAAAGCAGGACGAGGAACACGAGCAGGCCGACGGGCCCCGGCAGGGCGAGAAAGACCCAGAGCGGACCGAGCCCGAGGCCGACCGAGAAGAGGAACGCCGGCTTGAAGAGGACGTGGAAGACGTAGTCGAGGAAGAAGCCGGCGTCCGAGCCCGTCCCCGTCAGCCGCGCGACGGAGCCGTCCACGACGTCGAGGAAGTAGCCCAGGCACCAGAGCGCGGCGGCGGCGAGCCAGAGCCAAGCCAACGGGACGAGGGCCCCTTCGGGCGTCTTCGCGTCGTTGGCGACTGCCATCGCCAGGGGCGGGAGCGCGAGCGAGACGATCCAGCAGAGGCCGCCCGCGACCGTGACGGCGTTCGCGGGGATGCCGAGCCGGACGCACAGCCGGGCGAACGGTTCCGCGAGGCGCCGCGAGAACATCGCGGTCACGAGCGCGGGCTCGCCGGGCTTTTCGCTGGAGGAGGCAGGGGGCAAGGTGGAAGGTGGGAGGGATGGGAAAACGACGGGCGGGCGGAGCGCGGTCGCGCCCCGCCCGCCCGGGAACGTCGCGGCGGGGCCGCTATTCGGCGTCGATTTCCGCCATGATCTCGTCGGAAATGTCGGCGTTGTGGTAGACGTTCTGGACGTCCTCGTTCTCTTCGAGCGCGTCGACGAACTTGAGGATCGCCTTGGCCTGCGCCTTGTCCGTCACGGCGACGGTCGTTCCCTCGATCGGGAGGTAGACGATTTCGGAGGAGACGGTCGGGACGCCCTTTTCCTCGAGCGCGGTTTCGACGGCCTGGTAGTCGGACGGGGCGGTCGTGATCTCGAAGCCGTCCTCGGTGGACTTGATGTCGTCGGCGCCGGCCTCGAGGGCGATCTCCATGAGCATGTCCTCGGTGACGGGCGTCTCGCCGGCCTTCGCGTCGGCCGCGATCAGGATCTGGCCCTTGCGCTCGAAGTTGCGCGAGACGGCCCCGCGCGTGGCGAAGTCGGAGCCGTTGCGCTTGAAGACGTGGCCGACGTCGGCCGCGGCGCGGTTCTTGTTGTCGGTGAGGACGTTCACGATGAGGCCGACGCCGCCCGCGGCGTAGCCCTCGTAGGTGATCTCCTCGAACGCCGCGGCGCCGGCGAGCTCGCCCGTGCCCTTCTTGATGGCGTTCTCGATGTTGTCCTTGGGCATGTTCGCCTTGCGGCCCTTTTCGACCAGGGTGCGCAACGCGGGGTTGGTGGCGGGGTCCCCGTTCACCTTCGCGGCGAGCATGATTTCCTTGGCGATGCGGCTGAAAATCTTGCCGCGCGCGGCGTCGGTCTTGGCCTTGGCGTGCTTGGTCGTCGCCCAGTGGCTGTGTCCGCTCATTTGTGTTTCTCCGATGGTTGGGATTGTGTGTTTCGAAAGGGGGCGGGGTCGCGCGGAAGAAGGTCCTGCGTGTCCGCGACGGGCGGGGAGTATAGCCGAAATCGCCGCGGAGGAAAAGCGGAAAATGCGGCGTGCGGCGCAACCGGCCGGGAACCGGTCGCTAGGCCGGGGCGGGGCCGACGGCGCCTTCGCCGGGGGGCATGTTCTCGCCCATGAGCTCGTCGTCGCCGACGGCGGTGCCCCAGGGCTGCGTCCAGCCTTCGTCCATGCCGAGGCGCGCGGCCTCGTCCGTGACGCGGAGGAACTCCTCCTCCGCGATGGTGCGGTCCCAGCCGGGCGTCTCGAGCGCGGCGTGCGCCGGGGTGTACTGCGACATGAGCGAGAGGTGGATGCCCGTGCCGCAGTTGGCGTGGAGCCAGCGGAGGTTCTCGACCGCTTCGTCCGCACGGCCCGGGAGGACGAGCAGCCGCACGATCGTCCCGTGGCGCGCGACGCCGTCCGCGTCGAGCTCGAGCGGGCCGACGTTTTCCCAGCACCATTTCACGTAGGCGCGGGCGACGTCCGGGTAGTCCGGCGCGCGGGAGCCTTCCGCGGCGCATGCGGGCGAGGCGTAGCGCAGGTCGGCGAGGACGACGTCCATGAGGTCGCGGTAGCGCGCGGCGACGTCCGTCCGGACGTAGCCGCTCGTGTTGTAGACGAACGGGAGGTCCGCGCCGGCGTCCTTGGCGCGCAGCCCGGCCTCGCGCACGAACGGCAGCCACGGTTCGGGCGTGACGAGGTTCCAGTTGTGGCAGCCCTGCGCGGCGAGGCCGCGGAAGATTTCCGCGAGGCGGTCGACCGAAATCTCTTCGCCGGCGCCGCCGGCGGTCCAGGGGTGGTTCTGGCAGTAGAGGCAGCCGAGCGGGCAGTGCGAGAAGAACACGGCGCCCGAGCCGCGCGTGCCGGAGACGGGCGGCTCCTCGCCGAAGTGCGCGCCCCAGCGGAACACCTTCGGGACCGCGCCGGCGCGGCAGACGCCGCGGCCGCCGGCGAGGCGGTTCGCGCCGCACGTGCGCGGACAGAGGTTGCAGCGGAGCAGGTCTTCCATGGACGGGGGACAAGCATCCCACAACCGGCGCGCTCGGTCAAGGGGTTGCCAAGCGCGCGCGTGTTCTGCTAGAATGGGCCGCACCCATGAAAAAACCGGTTTCCGCACTTGTTTCCCTCTTCCTGCTGGCCGCTCTCGCGCTCGCGCCGGCGCCGGCGGCGGCCTGGCCGTTCGGCGGCGAGAAGGCCCGCCTGCTCGAGAAGGCCGACGCCGAATACGAGGCCGCGAAAGCCGCCGGCAAGCGCTTCGAGGTCGTCACGCAGCTCACCGAGCTGCGCAAGGCGCTCGGGTCCTACCGGCAGCTCTCCGCGCAGTACCCGGACTACGAAAAGGACCGCGTCGCGGGTCGCATGCGCGAAGTCGCCTTCACGCTCGGCGCGATCGAGGAGAAGGTCCGCCGCGGCGAAATCACCCTGCCGGCCGCGGACGTGGCCGCCGCGAACCAGCCCGTCGGCGGCGTGTCCGCCGAGGCGGTCGACGGCAAGAAGCCGACCGAACCCGACGCGCCGGCGTACCGGCGCCCGA
>JAFPUX010000170.1 GCA_017413145.1 Kiritimatiellia bacterium
CGGCGTGGGGCTGCTCGAGGCGCTCGACGTCTCGCGCGGGCGGCTGCGCAACCGGCGGCTCGCCCGGTGCGTCGGGGACGCGTCGGAGGCCGTGCTGCGCGGCGGCGCTCTCGCCCCGCCGCTCAAGGCGCGCGGTTGCTTCATGCCGATGCTCTCGCAGATGGTCGCGGTGGGCGAGACGACCGGCTCGCTCGCCGACGCCTTCTCGGAGGCCGCGCGCTTCCACGAGCTCGTGCTCGCGGTCGCGATCAAGCGGCTCGGCGCGCTCGTCGAACCGCTGATGATCGTCTTCACCGGCCTCGTCGTCGGCGTCGTCTACGTCTCCTTCTTCATGGCCCTCTTCTCGATGGCCGGAATGTCGTGAAATAGCGGCCTTGCACGGCGTGGCGGGATGCCGCCACGCCGGCTGCGGCCGGGTGTCGCGGCTTCGCCGCTCGCGGGCAAGAGGGTTCACGGGGCGGGCTTCTTCGCAACCTCCGCGGACTCCGTGTGAGATCCGGCGTCAAGGTTTCAAGGCGGAGAGGGGAACGACCAGAACGCCGTCGGGGCGGCGGTAGGCGTAGTCTCCCGCGGCGACGAGAACCATCAGGAAGGACGGTTGTTTCGTCCGCGTCAGGTCGATGCGGTCGCGCAACTTTTTCAGCGACGCGGCGCCCTTTTCGATCAAAACGTCTCCTCCGAGCTTGATTTCGACGAGGGCGTAGTCGCCGTTGCGGCGGTGCAGGACCGCGTCGCATTCGAGGCCCGAGGCGTCCAGATAGTGCGCGACCGAGCCGTCGAGCGCGTCCATGTAGACGCGCAGGTCGCGCACGGCCATTGTCTCGAAGAGCAGGCCGTAGGTCTTCAGGTCGTTCATCAGGTCGGCGGGGCCGAGGCCCAGCGCGGCGGAGGCGACGGAGGGGTCGACGAAATACCGCGTGTCGGTCGTCCGGACCGAAGTCTTGCACCGCAGGTTGGGGCACCACGCGGGCATGTCCTCCACCACGAACAGCTTCCGCAGGGCGCCGAGGTAGGAAGCGACGGTGTCGATGGAGAAGGGCCGCGCTTCGTTGGCTTCCAGATCGGCCTTGACGGCGGTCGCCGCCGCCGCCGTGCCCTGGAGCCGGGCGTAGGAGCGCAGGATCCGGCGCGTGCGGTCCTCGTCGCGCGCGACGCCGTCGACGCGGGAGATGTCGCGCTTCGCGACGGCGTCGACGTAGGCGAACGCGCGCCGGAGCGCGATCCGCTCTTCGAGCCGGCAGACGTAGGGCCAGCCGCCCCGGCAGAGCAGGAAGGCCGTCTGCTCCAAATCGGGACGGGCAGCGGCGGCGCCCGTCGGGTCCGCGCCGGCGAACAATGCTTCCAGCCCCGCCTCGCCGGACGATTCCTCCGATTCCCAGAGCGACATCGGACGCATTTTGATCCAGGCGAAGCGGCCCGTCCCGGAATGGCGGACGCGTTCCATGTCCGCGGGAACGGCCGAGCCGGTCAGGATGTAGCGTCCCGGTTCGTCCGAATGGTCGACGTTGTAGCGGATCGAATCCCACAGGGCCGGCGCGAGCTGCCATTCGTCGACGAGCCGCGGCGCCTCGCCGGAAAGGAGCCGGTCCGGTTTCGTCGCGGCCAGGATCAGATTTTGCTCCAGCTTGCCCGTTTCGTCCAGATAGACGGCGCTTTTTGCGGCCTGTTCAGCCGTCGTCGTTTTTCCGCACCATTTCGCGCCTTCGATCAAGACGGCGCCCGCGCCCGCCAGCTCGTCCCGAAGGAGGGCGTCGCAGATTCTCGGTTTGTATGCGTTCATGGCGCGCGATTCTACCGATTTTTCAGCGGAATTTCAAGAACAATCCTCGGATTGTCGGATTTTCAACCCGTGGATTGTTGAATTTTCGTTCCTATGATTGTTGAATGTTTGTCCGTGGAAATGCGAGAAGGGCGCTCCGCGCCGGCGCCCTCGCGGGGGCGCGGCGCGCGGAATTCGGGGCAAACCGAACGGCAGGGAGAGGCGTTTATAGGAAAAGCAAGAGGCACGAACCGCCTTTCCCGGCCATGAAGAAACTGATTTTCCTCCTTTTCGCGGCTCTTTCCGCCGCCGCCCAGGACCCGACGCGCCCGTCCGAGGCGATGGCCGGCGCGATGCGCGGCCGCGTGGCCGACGCGGCCGACCTCGCCGTGCGCGCGCTCGTCGTCGGCGCCGACGGCGAGGGCGTGGCGCTCGTCGGCTCGCGCGACTTCACGGGCGCGCCCGTGCGGCGCGGCTCGATCGTGAACCAGGACGTCGGCGGGCTCAACGTCCCGCTCGCGGTCGAGTCCGTGACGGCCGACGGCGTGAAGATCAAGACGTCGGACGCGGACGGCGGCTCGTGGTTCCTGCCGGGCTCGTTCGAGCCGCTGCCGCCGCCGGAGGGGGAGGTCCCGGGGCTGCTGCGCTACGTCGAGTTCACGCGCGTGCCGCTCGCGACGGCGCTGCGCCTCGTCGCCGACCGCTCCGGCGCGAACATCGCCGTCTCCGCCGCCGCGGAGAAGCGCGACGTCTCGATCTTCCTGCGCAACGTCTCGCCCGAAACCGCCGTCGAGGAGATCTGCCGCGCGACGGGGCTGTGGTTCCGGCGCGACGCCGCGAGCGGCATCCTCCGCGTCACCACGATGGACGAATACGAGGAGAGCCTCTCCTCCTTCCGCGAGGAGCGCACCGAGACCTTCACGCTGCTCTACCCGAACGTCTTCGAGGTGGCCTCCGTCCTCTACGGGCTCTACCCCGAGCGCGTCCAGCTCTCGCTGGGCGAGGACCAGATCCTCGACGGCGACCAGGACGACATCTCGCGCCGCTTCGAGCGCTTCAACCAGTTCGCCGGCGGCGGCTCCTCGACCTTCATGAAGATGACCCCGGGGACCGTCTCCTCCGCGGGCGGCGGCGGCTCCTCCGGCACCATCTCCTTCAACGGCGGGCGCGTGAGCGTCGTCCCGCCGCTGCCGCGCCTCGCGCTCGACGACGCGCGCCGCCTGAGCGAGGCCGCGAAGGAGGGCGGCGCCGAGGGCGAGGCCGCCGCCGAGGACGCGATCCGCGCCCGCTCCGCCAACATCTTCGTCACCGTGAGCCGCAAGAACAACATGCTCGTCGTCCGCACGAGCGACGCCGGCGCGATGGACGACATCCGCGCGCTCGTGAAGCGCCTCGACGTCCCGACGCCGATGGTCCTGCTGGAGGTCAAGGTGATGGAGCTGTTGGCCGACGACGGCTTCACGTCCTCCTTCGAGTATTCGTTCCAGAAGGACTACAACACGACGTCCAAGGACTCGCTCGTGAAGACGGCCGCCGGCTTCCCCGGCTTCGACCCGCTCGCCAGCGAGGCGCGGGGCGACTCGATGTCGTTCCGGCTCCTGAGCCGCCACCTGCAGGTGCGCATCCAGATGCTCGAGAAGGAGGGCAAGGCGCGCACGCTCGCCACGCCGCTGCTGCTCACCGCCAACAACGAGGTCTCGCGCCTCTTCATCGGCGAGGAACGCCCGATGGTGCGCAACATCACGAGCCAGACGATCGCCAACGGCGAGACGGTCATCACCGTCCCGCAGACGGAGATCGAGTTCCAGTCCGTCGGCACGCTGCTCCTCATCACGCCCAACATCAACGCCGACCGGACCGTCACGCTGCGCCTGCTGCAGGAGAACTCCGAGATCCAGGAGGACGGCGCGTCGATCCCGATCTACAGCGCCGCGAGCGGCGGCCTCGTGCAGGAGGTCCCCGTGGACATCGTCTCTTCGCGCAGCGTCACCGGCACCTTCGTCGCGAAGGACGACATGACGATGGCCGTGGGCGGCCTGATCAAGGAGGTCGAGTCCGAGCAGGAGAGCCGCGTCCCGATCCTCGGCAGCATCCCGCTGATCGGCTGGTTCTTCCGCAGCACCGAGCGCGTCAAGCAGCGCACCGAACTGATCGTCCTCATCCGTCCGCACGTCATCAGCACCCCGGCCGAGGGCGAAGGCATCAGCCGCCGCGTCCTGGACGCGACCGCGGTCCACGGCGCGCGCGACGGCCGCTCGGTCCTGGGCGTCATCCCCGTCGATCCCTTCGGCGACGCCGCGCCGCTCCGTCCGATCACCGAGGAATAGCGCCGCGCGCCGGCCGCGCGGGCGTCAGTCGTCCGCCGGCTCGACGCGCAGGTCCGCCCAGTCGACGGTGCCGGTGGCGTTCCAGAGGTGGATCGCGAACTGGGACGTGAAGTCGGCGGACTTGTCGCCCGCGGTGAAGAAGAACTCCTGGTGGATCCAGCCCGTCGTGCCGGTCATGCGGTTGCGCGGGAACCATTCGTTGCGGTCGTGCCAAACCCGGAACCCGACGCCGCCGTTGCCGTGCGAGACGACGTCGGTCAAGCGCACGAAGAACGAGACGCGGTAGCGGCGTCCGGGCTCGAACGCGCCGTTGTGGCGCGCGAAGTCGTTCTCGAGCCGGACGATGCGCGGCTCGCCTTCGACGGTCATCCGCAGCGCCTTGCCGCGGACGCCCGGCGGGGCGTCGTCCACGAGCGAGAGGCAGGCGTCGACGTCCGCGTCGCAGACCCAGCCGCCGTGCCACCCGCGGCCGCGCTCGGGGTCGTCGTAGACGCCGTAGCGGCGGCGCGGCGCACCGGCCGCCGAGGACGGCGCGGAGAAGTC
>JAFPUX010000171.1 GCA_017413145.1 Kiritimatiellia bacterium
CAGCACGACCGGCCACGGGCCGCCGTTGCCGACGAGCGGGACGAACCACGTCAGCGCCGAGACGAAGAACGCGAACCCCCAGACGAACCCGAACAGCGCGGCGCGGCGCGGCGCGAGCAGGCGCGAGGCGAGGAACGGCGGCACGGGCGCGAGCCACGCGGCGGCGGTCTGTCCCGCGAAGGGCGGGAACGCGGCGCGCAGCGCCAGCCCGCCCGCGGCGGCGGCGAGAAGCGGCAGGATCGTCCGTTTGGCGTTCATGCGGCCGATTCTAGCAGAAACGCCCGCGCCCGCGCAACGCCGTCCCCCGGCCGGCGGTTTTCGCGCTTGCCATGCCGGGAACACCTGATGTATGATTCGGTCCAGTTTCCGAAAACAGCTTTCCGAGTCCGCCATGCGCTACGCATTCGTATCCGACATCCACGGCAACCTGACCGCGTGGAACACGGTCCTTCAGGACATGGCGGTGCACCGCATCGACCGGATCGTGTGCCTCGGGGACGTCGTGGGCTACGGCCCGCAGCCGGCCGAATGCCTCCGTTCGGTCTACTCGCGCGTCCACGCGATGGTTCTCGGCAACCACGACGCCGTCGTGGGCGGCCGCATGAGCGCGTCGCACTTCAACGACCGCGCCCGCCGCGCGATCGAGTGGACGCAGGTCCGGCTCGGCGACCGGGCGCGCGCGCTGTTCGGCGACCTTCCGATGGTCCTGAAGGGACACGGCTTCCGCTGCTCGCACGGCGATTTCACGGACCCGGCGCAGTTCCGCTACGTCTTCACGCCCGAGGAAGCCGCCGCGAATTTCGCCGCCGTCCCCGAGCAGCTGCTGTTCATCGGCCACTCGCACGAGGCGTGCTTCTTCGTCACGGGCGAAAGCGGCGCCGTCTACAAGATCGCCCCGCAGGACTTCGCGCTCGAGGAGGGCAAGCGCTACCTCGTGAACGTCGGCTCCGTCGGCTCCCCGCGCGACGGCGACCTGCGCGCCTGCTACGTCATCTACGACGAAGAGAAGAAGTCCGTCTGGTTCCACCGCGTCGCGTTCGACATGGAGGCCGTCCGCGCGGCGGTCCGCGCCGCGCCCGGGCTCGACCCCGAGGACGTCCAGATCCTGCGCTTCGCCGCCGCGCGCGAGACGGAACCCGTCCGCGAGGCGCCCGATTTCGCGCCGGCCGCCGCCGAGCGCGCGTCCGGTTCGTCCGCCGCGGGCGACGTCGAAAAGCGCCTCGCGCAGTCCAACGCGCGCCTGCGCCGCGGCAACCGCCTGCTCGTGGCGGGGTGCGCGCTGCTGGCCGTCCTCGCCCTCGGCGGCGCGGCGGCGGCCCTTTCGCTGCGCAGCCACAAGGCGCTCATCCCGTCGCGCGAGGCCGAACCCCTCCAGAGCGCCGGGCGCCCGTCGGCGGACGGCAACCTGCTCCCGCTCGTCGCGCCCAGCGCCCTCGACCCCGTCGTGTGCGAACCCTACCAGGTCCTCCTCTCCGACCGGCGCAGCCAACGCCTCGGATACGAGGGTCCGGCGAACGACCGCCATCCGCGCCTCTCGTCCGATTCCGCCGCCGCCGGGCCGGCGGTCTTCCGCTCGCCGCCGGTCCTCGTGGAGGAAGGCGAACGCTACGAGGCGATCGCGCGCGTCCGCTTTTCGGACGGGGACCCGGTCGGCACGTTCCGCATGGAACTCGTGTTCGACGACGGATCGGGCGCGCCGAAACGGCTTTTCGAACGCGACTTCGCGAAGACCGTGGTGGGACGTTCCGAAAAGGACATGCCCGCCGCCATTCGCGCCTGCCCGCCGTCCGCCGGCTGGCTGACGGCGATCGGCTCCATGGAAAAGAAGGAGAAGGGTCTGCCCGCGTCCGGCCTTCTCCGCGTGGAGCTTTCGGGACGCTTCGCCGGCGCCGTCGACGTCGGCGCCGTCTCCCTGCGCAAAAAGCAGTAGCCGGAACCGCCGTGCGCGGCGGTATCAGATGCCCGGGACGATGGCGTGGACCGTCGGCTCGAGCGCTTCCATCTGCTCGCGGAGCGCTTTCATCGTGGCCGTTTCCTCGACGGTCACGACGTCGTCCTTGCCCGGAATGGCGACGCGCGGACGGGCGCTCACGCGCCCGAAGCCGGCGTCCTCGCCGCCGGGCGTGAAGGTTTCCGTCGGCGTCATGTGGGCGCTTTCCCACTGCTGCCACTTCGTGAGGACCGGCACCCAGGCCTTGTTTTCCTCGCGCTGCTCGGCGGCGAGCGTGCGGCCTTCCTGCAGGTACTGGCCGCGTTTCGGGTCGTCGTGCGTCTGGCTCCACTGGAGCTTCTTCTTGTTCTCGGAAATGCGGCCCATCAGCTCGTCGTGCCGCGCCTTGGCCGCGCGGTATTCCTCTTCGTAGGGGTTCTTGTGGTCGGCGGCGTACTTGGCGATCGCCTTTTCGGCGAGCTTTTCGTAGGCGGAGACCCACTTGCCCTTGGCCGTGCAGTAGTCGACGAGCGCGTCGCGTTCCTTGCGCGGCAGGTCCTGGTACGGCGCGTTGAGCAGGAGCAGGTCGGTGGCCTCGAACCAGATTTCGTCGTCCTGCCAGAGCCGCTTGACGGGATGGAAGAACCGCGTCTTGCAGACCATCTTGCCGCCGGCGTTCGCCGTTTCGAGCGTTTCGACCACGGTGCCGCCCGGGAAGAAGCCGAGCTGGTTGCCGCGGGCGTCGTAGTAGAACGAATTCGTGATCACGATGCCCATCGGGAAGCCGGGATCGTCGTTGAGCGCGCCGCGCGGGTCGGGCGGCAGCTCCTCCTCGACGTAGACGACGACCGTGCCGTCCTCCTGCGTCTCGGTGCGCGCGCCTTCGGGCAGCGGGCCGCCGTTCGAGACGGCGTCCGCGGCGGCGATGGCCTCGACCGAGGCCGTCTCGTTCGTCGCGGCGCCCTTCTTGCGGTTCTTGAACATGTCCGCGACGGACGGCGCGTTGGACGGCAGGCCCGCCTTGGCGAGCGCCTCCGAACCGGCCTCGCCGGCCTTGGCGAGCGCGCCGCCGATGATCTGGCCGGCCTTGCCGGCGTCGGCGATTTCGCCGGTCCCTTCGACCGCGACGGGGCGGCCGAGCAGGAGCGAGGCGAGCTGTGCGTAGGCGCGCGGGGCGGCCTTCTTGAACGGCGGGAGGCCGAACCAGACGATGGCGAATCCGACGACGCACAGGACCAGGAGTTTGACGAGGTAGCGGATCATGGCGGTTCGATGGTTGGGTGGTTAAGTGGTTGGGTGGTCGCCGAGCGCGGCGTCGAGCAGGGAGCCGAAGGAGCCGAGGCCGCTCGCGGCCGAGGCGGCCTTGTTTTCGCTCAGCGCCGCCTTGACTTCGGCGCGTTCGCGCTCGGCGGCGGCCTCCGCTTCGAGGACGGACGGCAGCGTGAGCGAAATGCGGTCGCCGTCCACGCCCTTCACGACGACGTCGACGTCGCTCCCCTCGGGGAACTTCGCCTCCATCTTCGCGCGCTGGACGCCGCCGCGTTCGATGCCGGTTTCGCTGGCGTGCAGCAGGCCGGTCTTCGTCTCGGACAGGCGCACGAACACGCCGAAGTCGCGGACGCTTTCGACGATGCCCTTGAGCTGCGCGCCGACGGCGATTTCGCCGGGCTTGAGCGCGTCCACGCGCTTGTCGACGAGCGAAAGGGAGATCTTGCGCGCGACCGGGTCGACCGACTCGATCCGCAGCTCGAGCTCGTCGCCGACCTTGACGACCTCGGACGCGTCCACGATGTGGCGGCCGTTGCCGAGGCGCGAGATCGGGAGCAGGCCGTCCACGCCCGGGACGAGCTGGACGAACGCGCCGAACGGCATGATCTTGGCGACCTTGCCGGTCACGCGGTCGCCTTCGGCGAGCCCGGCGGCGTAGTCCTGCCACGGGTCGGCCGAGAGGTCCTTGAGAGAGAACGTGAAACGGTCGTTCTCCCAGTCGATGCGGCGGATCTTCACGCTCACCGTGTCGCCCTCGGAGAGTACGTCGGAGGGCTTGACCGAGCGGTCCCAGGAGATTTCGGCGTTGGGGACGAGCCCCTCCACGCCGCCGATATCCACGAACGCGCCGAACGGCATCACCTTCGTGACGGTGCCGATGCGCGTGTCGCCCTCGAAGAGCGAGGCGCGCAGCGTGTCGCGGCGGGCGTCGCGTTCGCGCTCCTCGACGGCGCGGCGGCTCACGACGACCGTGCGGCCGTCGTCCGCGAACTCGGTCACGAGGAACGTCGTCGTCGTGCCGACGGGCGAGGGAGCGCCCTCGCGCGGGCGAAACAGCGCGACCTGCGAGAACGGGCAGAAGGCGCGCGAAGCGCCGACCTTCACCTCGTAGCCGCCCTTGACCTCCTTCTCGAAACGGCCCTCGACGGGCAGCTTCGCCAGATAGGCGTCCTGGAGCGCGGCGCCCGACGCGCGGGCGGCCTCCTCGGCGGCGTCCGGCAGCGCGAAGCGCGCGACGCCGTCCTCGACGCCGACGTAGACGACGTCCACCGCGTCGCCGGGGGCGGGCGGCTCCTCGCCGAACTGCTCCAGGTCGACGACGCCGTTCATCTTCGCGGCGACGTCGAGCGTGACGGACGCGGCGCCGACGGAGAGGACGGTTCCGCGGACCTTTTCGCCGGGAACGAACGAATCGCGCATGCCGGCGAGCTGCGCGTCGATGTCTCCCATCAGCGCCGCCATCTCGGCGGACCGTTGGTTGCGTTTGGAAACGAGCATGGAAAGGGGCGCCCTAGATGCGGAGCGGCATGATGACGTAGAGGAACGTGGTGTCGTCCTTGATCAGGCCGGGGCTCGTGGCGTTGTTCAGTTCGATCGTCACCTCGTCGCTCGTGAGGTTCTTGAGCGGCTCCATCATGAACTCCGGGTTGAAGACCGCGGTGATCGGCGCGCCGTCGTACTTGATCGTGACGGTGTCCGTCGCGTCCTCGACGTCGGTGGAGTTCACGGTGATCGTGAGCAGGTTGTTCTCGAAGGCGAGGCGCATCGCGTTCGTGGTGGGCGTCGTGGAGACGTTGATGCGGCGCAGCACGGCGAGGAGCTCCTCGCGGTTCACCTTGATCTTGTTGTCGCAGTTGGAGAAGACGACGCGCTTGTAGTCCGGGTAGTTGCCGCCCATCAGCTTGGACGAGAGGAAGCGGTTGCCGTACTCGAACACGACCTGCGCGTTCTCCTTGACCGAGATCCGGACGTCGTCCTCGTCGCCGAGCGAGCGCAGCAGCTCGGACACGGTGCGCGCGGGGAGCACCACGTCGCGCGCGTTGTCCGGCGGAAACTCGATTTCGGTCCAGAAGAGCGCGAGGCGGCGGCTGTCCGTCGCGACCGCGGTCGCCTTGCCGTCCGCGAACGAGAGCAGCACGCCCGTGAGGATCGGGCGCGAGTCGTCCGTGGCCGCCGCGTAGGACGTCTTGCGGAGCATCTCCTTGAACGTCGCCTGCCCGAGCTTGAACGAGACGCCGTCGGCCTCGACGACTGGCGGGAAGTCCTTCGCGTCGATGCCCATGATCTTGCTGCGGTAGGAGCCGCACGTCATGCGGACCGCGTTCTCCTGCTTGGGGTCGGAGACGACCTCCACGATCTGGTTGGAGAGCACGCGCACGATCGAGACGAGGCGCTTGACCGGCAGCGTGATCGCGCCTTCCTCGGCGATCTCGGCCTTGCACGTGAAGCGCGTGGTGAGGTCCAGGTCCGTCGTCGTGAACGTGAGGTCCTCGCCCTTCGCTTCGATGAGCACGTTCGAGAGGATCGGCATCGTCGCGTGGCTGCCCACGACGCTCTGCACGGAGTTGAGGGCTTCCAGGAAGTTCGATTGGTGGAGCTTGAATTTCATTGGGTTGTTTACATCTGGCTGGTGTTGTTTTTCTTTAAATCTGTATCATCCGTCGTGGCAGTAGGAACGCGGGGTCGGGTTGAAAGACGATCCAACACGTTGGAAATCCGCTAGGTTGTTGTGTTGATAAACTGTCTGTTTTCGTGTTGGTTTTCCGAGAATTGCGCCGGGTTGTCCACACGGCCGGATTTGTTTTCGGGTTGGAATCGCTTGTCAACAGTCTTGTCAACAGGTTTCTCCACATCGTCCGCGGCGCCGTCCGCCCCGGAGGGCGTCCATCGCGCGCGTGGTCACAATCATGCCCGAAATCCCCCGTCCGTGTCAACGAAATTCTTGCGGGAAGGAGGGAAATCTTTTTCCTTTGAACCGGAAGCGTTTTGTGGTACACTTGGGGCAACCCGTTGCGCTAGAAGGCCCGGAAACCCCCGGGCCCCGCGCGCCGCAAGCCCCTTTCCAATCGTTTCCCCGGAGTCCATACCGTGACATCGAACGACGACTACGTCCTCCAGCTCCTCCTCGAAAACGGCGTCGTCGCGCAGACCGTCGCCGACGCGGCGGCTTCGCGCGCCGCCCAGGCCGGCGAATCGACAGTCGACGCGCTGCTGAAGGGCAACGACATTTCCGAGAACGACGTGCTCGGCACCATCGCCAACACGTTCGGCATGCAGTTCGTGGACATCTCCCAGGCGGAGATGGACGAATCGGTTCGCGCCCTCCTGCCCGGCGAGCTCGCGAAGAAGTTCAAGGTCGTCCCGCTCTACGAGCAGGACGGCACGCTCACGGTCGCGATGGCCGACCCGCTCAATTTCGAGACGCTCGACTCGCTCCGGTCCGTGCTCGGCAAGAACGTCGAGGGCGTCGTCGCCCCCGTCAAGCAGATCTACACGGCCCTCGGCATGCTCTATTCCGACATGGACATGGGCGACGAGATGGCCAGCCTGCTCGGCATCATCGATTCGGACGAACAGAAGAAGAAAGAGGAGGAGGGCGATCCGGACGCGATGGGCCTGGAGGACCAGCTCGGCGCCTCCCAGGCGGACGAAAAGGACGCCCCGATCGTCAAGCTCTGCGCGCAGATCATCATGCGCGCGTTCGTCGCCCGCGCGTCCGACATCCACCTCGAGCCGATGGAGCACCGCTTCCGCATCCGCTACCGCATCGACGGCGTGCTGCGCGAGCAGGAGACCCCGCCGCGCCGCCTGCAGGGCGCGATCCTGCAGCGCTTCAAGCTCATGGCGAACATGAAGCTCTCCGAGCGCCGCATCCCGCAGGACGGCCGCATCCAGATCAAGGTCAAGGGCCGCGAGCTGGACCTCCGCGTCTCGACGGTCCCGACCGGCCACGGCGAATCGATCGTCATGCGTATCCTCGACAAGCAGAACCTCTCGCTCGGCCTGCCCGAGCTCGGGTTCATGACGGACGACCAGCAGTTCTTCGAAAACCTGATCCAGCTGCCGGACGGCGTCATCCTCGTGACGGGTCCGACCGGCTCGGGCAAGACGACGACGCTCTACGCCTGCCTCGGCCAGATCAACAAGCCCGACCGCAAGATCATCACCGTCGAGGACCCGGTCGAATACCAGATGTCCGGCATCAACCAGGTCGCCGTCCACGCCGACATCGGCATGACGTTC
>JAFPUX010000172.1 GCA_017413145.1 Kiritimatiellia bacterium
GCGCCCGAGGTTCCCGCCGCCGAGCCCGCGCCCGAGGCCCCCGCGCCCGAGGCCTAGCGGCATGGCGAAATCGCCGGCAGACGCGATCTTCGCGACCGTGGCCGTCGTGGCGGACTGCGCCGCGGCGGCCGCCGCCGTTTATCTCGCCGTCTTCCTGCGCTTCGACACCGGTTGGTTCGACATCCCGTTCGGGCGTCCCGACGACCTCTACGGCGCCTACTGGCAGCTCGCCGTCGCCGCCGCCGCGCTGTCCTACGTCGTCCTCCGCGCGCTCAAGCTCTACAAACGGCCGCAGCGCGGCACGTTCCACGCGCACGTGCCGCGGCTCGTCCGCGGCGCGCTGCTCGTCACGGTCGCGCTGCTCGTCGGGCTCGCGGTCGTCAAGAACTACTACAACGTCTCGTCGGGCGTCGTCGTGGTCTTCTTCTTCGCGTTCTCCGCGCTGCTGCTCGCCGAACGGCTGCTGCTCTTCCGGATCGAGATCGCCGCCGCGCGTCGCGCGCTCCCGACGAACCGCGTGCTGATGATCGGCACCGACCGCACCGCGGCGCGCCTCGCCCGCGCCTTTTCGCGCGACCCCCGCCTGCGGGTCCGCGTTTCCGGCTTCCTGCGCGCCGTGCCGGGCGAGACGCCCGACCCGGGCATCCCGCCGGAGAACGTCCTCGGCGACGCGAAGGACTTCCACGAGATTCTCGCCGCTTCGCCGGACGTCGTGCAGGTCATCCTCGTGGACGCCCGCGGGGACGCGGACCTGCTCTACCGCATCGGCTCGGAGTGCGAGCGGCGCCTGATCCGCTTCAACGTCGTTCCCGACCTCTTCCGCATGCTCACGTCGGCGCTCGAGGTGGAGACGATCGACGACATCCCGCTCCTCGGCCTGCGCCACGCGCCGCTCGACAAGCTCCGCAACCGCGCCGCCAAGCGCGCGGAGGACGTCCTCGGCGCGCTCGCCGGGCTCGTCCTTTCCGCGCCCGTCGTTTTCGTCCTCGCGGTTCTCGTCAAGCTCGGCTCGCGCGGCCCGGCGTTCTACCGGCAGACGCGCTGCGGCTACGGCGGGAAGACCTTCACGATCTACAAGCTGCGCTCGATGAAGGCGGACGCCGAGGCCGCGACGGGCGCCGTCTGGGCCGAGGAGGACGACCCGCGCCGCACGCGCCTCGGCGCGTGGATGCGCTCGCACAACCTGGACGAGCTGCCGCAGTTCTGGAACGTCCTCAAGGGCGACATGTCGCTCGTCGGCCCGCGTCCCGAGCGGCCCGAGTTCGTGGACAAGTTCGCCGTCGAAATCGAGCACTACATGCGCCGCCACGTGTGCCGCCCCGGCATCACGGGCTGGGCGCAGGTGCACGGCCTGCGCGGCAACACCTCGATCGAGGAGCGGCTCCACGCGGACCTGTGGTACCTGGAGAACTGGTCGCTCGCGCTCGACCTCAAGATCCTGCTGCGGACCGTCTTCGCCGTCCGCAACGCCTACTAGCCGCGCGGACGCGCCCCGCTAGGACAGCCGCGCGACTTCGCGGCGCCAGCCGCGGTTGAGCGGGTGCGACGGGTCGTCCGGGTTCGCGAGCCACGCGGTCGCTTCGGCGCGCGGGGCGAGAAGCGCCGGGTCGACGTGCGCCGCCTCCGCCCGAGGGGCGAGCTCCTTGATCAGCGCCGTCGCGCGGTCGTGCAGCGTCGGGTCGCGCTCC
>JAFPUX010000173.1 GCA_017413145.1 Kiritimatiellia bacterium
GGCCGCGGCCTGCTCGCGCGCGGCGGTAACGTCGAAGCCCTCGGCCTCGAGGCGGTCGAGGTCGCGGTCGTTGAGCTCGATCGGCAGCGGCGGGCCGCTGTCGTTCACGATGATGTCGACGGCAATGTCGTGCATCCGCTGCTCGCGCTCCTCGGGCGTGAGCGCGGCCATCTCCTCGGGGTGCTTCCTGCGGCGCTCCTCCATCTCCTTGCGGCGCTCCTCGCGGGCGGCGCGCTTCTCGTCGAGCTTGCGCCTGGCCTCCTCCCGCTCCTGCTCGAGCTCCCACGGCGTCTTCGTCTGGATCGACGCGAGGTCGACGGGCTTGCCGCCCGGCTGGCCGAAGGTCGTCACGTCCGCGCAGTTGGTGGTGGCGGGGTTGATCCAGAGCGGCAGCTCCGCCTCGAGGCCGGACTTGGCGAGCGTGACCATCTGGTCCTCCAGGTCGATCGCGCGGCACTCGAAGCCGTCGAACTCCTGGCCCTCGAAGAGGAAGTAGGGCTTGCCCGACTCGCCGTCCATGAAGCCGACGGCCTTCGTCCCGCGATAGCGCGAGAGGAGCGTCACCTTCACCTTGTCGAGCCCGGGCGGAATCTTCCAGGGCTCCGGCTCCGGCTCGGGAACGGGGATGCTGTTCGTCATCGCGGCGAGCTCCTCCGGCGTCGGCCCCTTCGGCGGCGGCGGACCGAACGGCGCCCGCTCGAGGATCGGCCGGTAGCGGTCGCCCGACATCTCCGACGAGGTCACCGCGCCCGCGCGCGAGGCGCAGAGCACGCAGGCCGCGAGCGCCAGCGCCGCGGCCGCGAAAACGGGGATTCTCGCCTTGTGGATCATCGCGGGGGCCATTCTATCACAGGACGCCGCCTCCGCGCCAGCAATTTCGCGGAGCGGCGGCCTCGGGACCGCGCCCGAGGGGCGCCCCGTCTATGTGGCGGAGTCGCCGGGGTTCACCGGGGCGAGGGGCGCGAGGACCGCGAGGCCCGTGGCGGGGTCCCCGGCGCAGAGGACCATGCCCTCGGAGACGCCCACGCCCTTCATTTCGCGCGGGGCGAGGTTCGCGACGAAGACGACCTGCCTGCCGTCGAGGACCGAGGGATCCGGATACGCCGAGCGGATGCCCGAGAAGATCGTGCGGCGCCCGAGCGGGCCGCAGTCCAGCTCGAAGCGCACGAGCTTCTTGCTCTTCGGCACCGCGGTGCAGCTCAGGACCGTGCCCACGCGCAGGTCGCACGCGTCGAAGGCGCCGATCTGGATCGGCGCCTTCGGCGGGCGATCCGGCGGGCAAATATGCCCGCCCGCAGCACGATCAACGGTTGGTTGTTGGGCGGAGGCGGCTTGCCCCGAAAGGGCTTTGGCGGATGGTCCGTGCTGTGGCCCGGCATATTTGCCGGGCTCCGCCGCCGGCGGAGCCGGCGGCTTGCTCGCCTCGACCATCGCCTCGACCGCCTTGGGGTCGACGCGCGTGGCGAGATACTCGTACGCTCCGATCGGCGCGTTCTCGAGCGTGCGGCCGAGGCTCTCCCACGTGAAGCCGTCCTCGCCGAAGAGCGCGGCGGCCTTCTTCGCGTAGACGGGCAGGATCGGCGCGAGGTAGATCGCGAGGAGGCGGAAGAGGTTGAGCACCGTGGTGAGCACGGGGCGAACGGCCTCGGGGTCCTCCTTGATCGCCTTCCACGGCGCGTGGCGGTCGAAGTACTCGTTGGCGGCGTCGGCGAGCTTGCAGACCTCGACGGGCACCTGCGAGAACTTGCGATCCTCGTAGAGCGCCGCGATGGCGTCGGCGCGGGCGCGCGAGGCCTCGAGCAGCGCGCGGCCCTCCTCGTCGAGCGCGCCGAGGCGGCCGTCGAGCTTCTTGCCGAGCATCTGCGCGCCTCGCGAGGCGAGGTTGGTGATCTTGCCGACGAGGTCGGCGTTCACGCGCTGCGCGAAGTCGTCGAGGTTGAGGTCGATGTCGTCGGTGGTGTTGTTGATCTTGCAGGCGTAGTAGTAGCGCAGGAAGGCGGGGTCGAGGTGGTCGAGGTAGGTGCGCGCGGAGACGAACGTCCCGCGGCTCTTGCTCATCTTCTCGCCGTTGACGGTGAGGAAGCCGTGGACGAACACCTTGCTCGGCCCCTGGTAGCCGGCGGCGTGGAGCATCGCGGGCCAGAAGAGGCAGTGGAAGCGGACGATGTCCTTGCCGATGAAGTGGTAGCGCTCCGCGGCGGGGTCGCCCCAGGTCGCCTCGAAGGTCGTGCCGTTGCGGCCGCACCAGTTCTTCAGGGAGGCGAGGTAGCCGACGGGGGCGTCGAGCCACACGTAGAAGTACTTGCCCGGATAACCGGGAATCTCGAAGCCGAAGTAGGGCGCGTCGCGGGAGATGTCCCACGGCAGGAGCGTCTGATCCTCGCCGAACCACTCCTGGAGCTTGTTCGCGACGTCGGCCTGCGTGTGGTCGGGAAGCCAGCTGCGGAGGTACTCCTTGAACTTCGCGAGGTCGAAGAGGATGTGCTCCGTCTCGCGCGTTTCGAGCGCGCGGCAGCCGCACGTGGCGCAGTGGGCGTCCTTGAGGTCGGCCGGCGAGTAGGTCGCGCTGCACGCCTCGCACGAGTCGCCGTACTGCTCCTCCTTGCCGCAGTGCGGGCAGGTGCCCTTCACGAAGCGGTCGGGGAGGAACATCCCGCACTGCGGGCACCAGAGCTGGGCGACCTTCTCGCGCAGGAGCGCGCCGCCCTTGTCGAGCTTCGCGTAGATGTCCTCGCAGAACGCCTTGTTTTCCGGCGAATTCGTCGAGTAGTAGTTGTCGAACGCGATCTGGAAGTCCGTGAAATCGCGGAGGTGGCGGCCGTGCATCTCGGCGATGAGCGCCTCGGGCGCGCGGCCCTCCTTGCGGGCGCGGATCATGATGGGCGTGCCGTGCGTGTCGTCGGCGCAGACGTAGGTGCAGTCGTGGCCGCGCATCTTCTGGAAGCGGACCCAGAAGTCCGTCTGGAGATACTCGACCAGGTGCCCGATGTGGATGTCGCCGTTGGCGTAGGGCAGCGCCGAGGTGACCACGATTTTGCGTTTGCTCATGACAGGGCCTCCGTTTCCGTAGAACCGCGCGCGAGTCTAGCACAGCCCGCCGCGCCCCGCAAGCGCGGATTCCGCTTCCCTTCGCGCGCCGTTTCGTGTATCATGGACGGCGAACGCAGGGCTTCCCGCCCCCACCCCGCGCGGCTGCCGCGCAACCTCGAAAACGACATGAAACTCCACCCCGCCACGATCCTCGCTGCCGCCGTCCTTGCGGCCCCCGTCTTCGCCGAGGAAAACCCGGCGCCCGCCGCCGTTGAAACGGCCGAAGCCGCTCCTCTCGACGTCCGGGCCGCGGCCGCGATCGCGCGCGCCAAGATGTGGCTTCTCGCGCGCCAGCGCGACGACGGCTCGTTCTCCAACCCGAAGCACCCCGGCCTCACGGGCCTGGCGCTCTGGGCGCTCGCCGGCGCGCGCCATCCGTCGGACGCCGACGCGATCGAACGCGCCGGCGACTGGCTGCTCTCGAAGGCGCAGCCCGACGGCGGCATCTACCAGCCCGTCCCCGACCGCGCCGGCGGCGGCCTCTCGACCTACAACACCGCGGTGTGCCTGACCGCGCTCGCCGAGACCGGGCGTCCGGACGCCACGCGCGCCATCCTCGACGCCCGCACGTTCCTCGCCGGCGCCCAGCTCACGGGCGACGACGGCTTCGCGGGCGGATTCGGCTACGCGTCCGAGTCCGGCGACAAGCGCTACGCGGACCTCAACAACACGATGTTCGTCATGGACGCGATGCGCCGCTCGCAGCGCTACGAGGACAACCGTCCCGCCGGCGAGAAGAAGGCCGACCTGGACTGGGCCGCCGCGCTCGCGTTCGCCGAATCGCTCCACAACGGTCCCGGCACGGGCGACAACGAGGGCGGCTTCGCCTACAGCCCCGCGGACGCCAAGGCCGGCACCGACAAGGCCGCGTCCACGAACGAGACCGTCGTCATGCGCTCCTACGGCAGCATGACCTACGCGGGCCTGCTCGCGCTCGTCTACTGCGACCTGGACCGCACCGACCCGCGCGTGCGTTCCACGCTCGACTGGGCCGGCCGCCACTGGTCGCTCGAGGAAAACCCCGGCATCGGCGAGCAGGGGCTCTACTTCTTCTACGACGTCATTTCCCGCGCGCTCTCCGCCGCGAAGGTCGAGAGCATCCCGCGCGAAAGCGCCGACGCCGTCGACTGGCGCGCCGAGCTCGTGGAGAAGCTCCTCTCGCTGCAACGTCCGGACGGCTCGTTCGCCAACGCCAACGGCCGCTTCTGGGAGAACGACCCCGTCCTCGTCACCTCCTACTCCATGATCGCCCTCGAATTCGCCGCCGGCCTGCTCAAGTAGCGCCCGCCGCCTCCAACCGCAAAGGAAATCGCCATGCCCAACCTCCTCGAAGTCCCCGCCGGCGCCACGATCCGCATCGCCCGCACCATCGGCAGCACGGCCCAGAACGAACAGCTCGGCAAAGTCGGGTTCGTCCCGCTCGCCGACGTCACGGTCGAAAAGGTCTCCAAGCTCCAGCAGCGTCTGGAAGTCACCGTGGACGGCCGCCACCGCGTCCTCACCTTCGGCGCCGCCAAGTTGATCGAATTCGAAGGCCCGATCCCCGAGGCGCCCGCCGCGCCGGAACCCGCGCCCGCCCCCGCGCCGCGCTTCCTCAAGCCGACCCCGGCGCCGGCTTCGGCGCCGGCCC
>JAFPUX010000174.1 GCA_017413145.1 Kiritimatiellia bacterium
ACGCGGCGCAGCCCTCCGCGGCGGCGGCCGCCGCCGCACGCCCGAGGTTGTGCCGGAAGCAGCGGTCGCAGCGCGCGCCGCCTTCGGGCTCGCCCTCGAACCCCGCCACGGCGCGCTCCCACGACGCCGGATCGTACGGGTCCGCCACGAGGTGAACGCCCTCGGCCTCCGCGAGGCGCTTCGCCGCCGCGAGCCGCTTCTCGTATTCTTCGCGCGTGTCGAGGTTCGAGTTCGAGAAGAACACGACCGGCTCGCGTCCGCGCGCCTTCAGCTCCGGCACGCAGTGCGACGCGCACGGTCCGCAACACGCGTGCAGCAGCACGGCGTTTCCGCCGCGCGCCGGCGGGGCGGGGGAGGGGAGCGGCGGATCGTCGGGGGGCATGCCGCGGAGCCCGGCTCAGTCGACGAGCTGCGTCGCGATGAACGCGAGCACGCCGTCCGGAATCTCGTCGCGCGAGTCCCAGCTGGCGATGGCCGAACCGCTCGTGTAGTGGCCGCGCCAGAGATGGTCCTTGTCGTAGGAGTAGACCGCGGCCCCGGACGTGTAGTGTCCTTCCCAGATGTGGCCCTTTTCGTAGGTATACGCCGCCGCGCCGGAATCGTAGTGGCCCTTGTAAAGGTGGCCGTTGGCGTACGTCCATGCGGCGCTGCCGCTCGTGTAGTGGCCCTTGTAGATATGCTTGCCGTCGAAGCTCCAGTCGGCGCTCCCGCTCGCGTAGTGTCCCTTGTAGATGTGGCCCTTTTCGACCGTCCAGGCCGCCGAGCCGCTCGTGTAGTGTCCCTTGTAGACGTGGTTCATCGCGTCGAGCCTCCCCGGAAACAGCGCCAGCGCGGCGACCGCCGCGACCGCGATTCCCTTGAGTGTCGTGTTCATGCGTTCCATTCTACCCGAAACGGCCACGCGTTTCAAGAATCGCGGATTCTGCGGGCGCTACGGGGCGCGTTTCGCGCCTCCGCGCGCCCGCCGTCGTCCGCAGGAGACTCCGCCGGGTTTGTTGCCTGGCAAACCGCTTGATAAGTTGATGCGATTCTGATAGACTGCCATTCATGAATCCACCCGTGGAAGCTTCGGTGCAAAACGGACGGCCGAACGAAGGGACGGTCCGCAAGTTCCGGGCGACGTTGGCGGACGCCGCAAGTCGCGCCAGCGGCTGTTGCGTTCGCCTTGCGTGGAACGCATTGCTCTTCGCGACGGTTGCTTTCTTTGTCTCGGGACTGTTGGGCAGGGCAGGCGAGGGGATTGCCGTTTGGATGTTTTTCCTTGGGCCGGCCCTCATCGGCACCGTGGTGATCCTGTTCTTCAGCGACCGCTTCCGCGAAAAGGTCTTCCGCTTCACGTGGTGGAAGGCCTTTTTCGTTGCTGCATGGTGGTTCATCCCTCGCGACACGCATGTCGACGGAGTCTACATGTCGCCGTTCATGGCCGTTGTCTATTTGATACGCGACTTGTTCTGAGCCGTTTCGCGCGCACGCTGACACCTGCGATACCTGCGACCGATTCGCATCGACAGACGATATCGATACACGCACGCACCAGATTCGCGATTCCTCCGGTCGGTCACGAGCGGCGCAGCCGCGAGCGACCGACCGATACGAGGGAGGGGGCGGAAGCGGCACGCGCTTCCGCCCCTCCCTGTGAAGTCGCATAGCTATGTCGCATAATATGTATTATGTCAACTTGAAGACCGGTTTGAAAATCCAATGAGATGAAGCCGGTCGGGGGAAGCGTCAAAGAGGCGGGCCACAAAACGCGCGGAGGCAAAGTATATCGCACGGACCCCGATTTTCCTTGCGGATCGCGGAGACCATGTGGTAGCATCGCGGTCATGGGATACAAACTCCGGAGAACCCCGCTCGCCATGAAAAACACCATCCGTTTCCTGTTCGCGCTCGCGCCGGCGCTCGCCGCCGCGCAGGACGCCGCGCCGCTCGCCGAAGTGACGCAGCAGCTCGGCCCGCTCGACGGGGCCGTCTACTTCGAGGCCGGCGCGGTCGACCGTCCGGGCGACGGCGTCGCTCGATGGTTCACGCGCCTGGCCGATTTGCTCGAAACTGCCGCGGCGGACGATCCGCTGCCCGTGGACCCCGACTTCCTCGAAGCGCTCCGCAAGATTCCGCTCCTGCTCGATTTCGCCGGCGCGAACTCCGTCCGCGCGTTCGGGCGCGTCGTCAGACCGGACGGCGACGGCGCGTTCCGGCACCGTTCGTTCTGGGCCGGCGGCGAAGGCAACCGCGCCTGGGACCTGCTGGCGGCCGAGGCCCCCGCGCCGGCGGACTGCATCCCCGCGTCCGCGATCCTCGCGTTCGCGAGCAGCGCCGATCCGCGGGCCCTCTGGGAACTCGCCCGCGAAGCCCTCGCGGAGGCCGATCCGGACACGCTCGCCTCGTTCGACAAGGCGCTCGCCGCAGTCCGCGCGGGCATGGGGATCGACGTCACGAACCTCGTCGCGAACCTCCGCCCCGGCGTCTTCTGGGCCGCCACGGCCGATCCCGCCAAGCCAGTCGAATTCGACGGGATCGGCGTTCCCCTGCCCTCGCCCGGCTTCGTCTACGGCGTGGGCTGCGAGACGCGCGACCTGCTCGCCACGGCCGCGACGCTCATGTCCGGCATGGGCTTCCGGATCCAGTTCGAAGAGAAGGGCCCCGACGGTTCGGAGGGATTCGTCGTTCCGCTCCCGGACGAAGCGGCGGACGAGCTGCCGTTCGAATTCCTCGCGACCGTCCGCTGGTCGCCCGCGAAGAAGATGGTCGTGTTCGCGTCGACGCCGGCGCTCGCGTGCAACGCGCTCGAGGACGTCGCGGCGCCCAAGCTCGTGGACTCGCCCGCGTTCAAGGAGCTCGCCGCCGGGCTGCCGGCGGACGGCTCGCTGCGCTGGGTGTCGCCCGAGTTCGTGAAGCTCGCGGCCACGGTTTTCGCGAACTCGGACGGCGTCCCGGACGGGTTCCGGGCGCTCTTCTCCGACCCGGCCGACTTCTGGTACGTCGCGCGTTCGCGGCGCCTGCCCGGCGGACTCCTTTCCGAATCGCGCTCTCCCCTCCCCTCGCCCGCCAACGTCCGCGCGATGCAGGAATCGCTCGGCGGCGTCGCCGCCGTCGGCGTCGTCGCGGGGCTGTTCGTGCCCGCGGTCCAGTCCACGACGTCGTCCGCCAAAGCCGTGAGGACCGGCAACGCCGGCCGCAACGTCGTCCAGGCGATCCTGATGGCGAACATGGACCGCGAGGCCGCCGGCAAGTCGTCCGCCTGGCCGACGAAGGGCAAGTGGGACAGCTCGTCCGCCTACTTCGCGCGGCTGCTCGACCGTCGGCTGCTGGACGGCATCTCGGCGGCCGAAGTCACGCCCTTCTACGGCGGCGTCGCGTGGTGCTGCCTCGCCGGCATCGAGGGCGAAAGCGCCACCATGCCGTTCCTCTGGTCGCCGAATCTGGAACTGGACGAAAACGACTTCGCCCGCCCCGTCGATCCGGCCCGCCCCGTCGACTGGTCCGGCAAGGTCTCGGACGACGAGCCCGTCGTTCTCGTCCGCAAGGGCGGTGCGATGCAGGTGATCAAGCCGAACCTGCTCACGGACGTGGCGTTCTTCTGCGGCCAGCCGCCGCTCCACCCCGAGAACCTCGAGGTCCTTTCACCGGAGCCGGGCGGGCTGTAGAACGCAGGGCGCTGCGCGCCACGCAGAATCCGTGCGTGAATCCGTGCGCCTTCGACGCCGACGCTCCGCGTCGGCTACGGCGCGACGGATTCACGCATCGTTCCGGCTCGGCCACCGCTTCCGCGAAATGCTTTTCGCGCCGAAGCCCGCGGAGCGGGCGTCATAGGCGCAAAAGCATTTCGCCGGAACCGCGTATCGCGAAGCGATCTGCGTTCCGCGGACCGGTCCTGGCAGGCCATATTGACATCAATTTGATGTTGATGTAGAATTTATGGTATCTGAACGGGGCTACGCCATGACACGAACGCAAATCCAACTTCCCGACGATCTCTACCGGCGCGCGAAAGCGCTCGCGGCCGCGAAGGAAATCAGCTTGGCCGAACTTGTCCGCAACGGGCTCGAATACATGCTCAACGTCAGCGCGCCACCGGAAGCCGCCGCCAAGAAATGGGAGTTGCCGAAACCGTTCGACCTGGGACCGCGCCTCGTCGATCCGTTCGCCGATCCGGACTGGCGGTGCAACCTCCACATGGAGCGTGTTCTGGGGCCCATGTTGGCCGAACGGAACCGCGTGGCGGAGGGTTGATCCATGGTTTCATTCGACACGAACGTCGCCTACGAGTTTTTCGACGAGCGATCTCCGTTTCACGCCAAGGCGTGCCAGTTGTTAGACGGATTTGCGGACGATCCGTCCGTCGTCATCGCGGAACAGATGTTGGTCGAACTCTACGTCCTTCTCCGCAATCCGGTCGTGACGCGGCGTCCGCCGTCCCCTGCGGCCGCCGTCGCCGTGATCGAGCGCTTCCGGACGAATCCGTCCTGGCGCGTCGTCGACGTCCCCGACAGGCGTTCCTTCATGGATGCCGTCTGGGAACGCGTCTCGCGACCCCAGTTCGCATACCGCCGGATTTACGACATCCGCCTCGCGCAAACGTTGACCCACCACGGCGTCGACACGTTCTACACGCGCAACGTGAAGGATTTCCGCGACGTCGGCTTCGCGCGCGTCGTCGACCCGTTCGCGTAGGGTCGTGGATTCGCACGGGCGGCGAGGCACGCGTTCCGCGGAAGTCGGCGGTGCGGCCTCCGGCCGCGCCGCGTCGCACCGGCGCGGCGGAACGCCGCACCTCCAACGCGCCCCGCCGCCCGTGCATCGTCCGCCCGCGAAAACGCCGCTTGCCTTTTCCGGCGCTTTCAACCATAATCCTCCCTCGCGCCGCGCAACCGCGGCGCGGACTCCCCCGGAGAACCGACTTGACCTAACCCGCCACCACCAAACAACCAACGCTGCAAAGCGGTCGTCGTAGGAAATGTAGGCAGTTTCACGAAAGACGACACCTTGCAGAGGAAGCGCACCGCGCTCGCCTCTCTTCGTGTTTCTTTCAGGCCTCCTACAGCCCCCTACGAGACATGAAGAGAGGCTTCCTTTTGGCGACTTCCTTCGTGCCGGACCGCGAGCGGCATCCACACGAAGGAATCAGCCATGAAACACAGCCGAACGTCCATCCTGTTCCGCGTCTGTCTGACACTTGCCTGCCTCTGTTTCCCGGCGACCGGGCACGCTGACGAATTTCTGGATGACAACCTATACTATTGGTTCGAATCCGGTTCTGTCACCGACACGCGGGTTTGGGTCACGGGAGTGAAGAACACATCGGCCACACACATCGTCATCCCGTCGACTGTCGTGTATGAATGGCAAGAGCAAGATGGCGATGGGGAGTATCAGACCAGAAGCCGCACATGCAGCGTGACGGGTATTGGTCGCGCGTTTCAGAACTGTAGCACCCTCACGTCCATTACGATTCCCGACAACGTGACGAGCATCGCGGATCAGGCGTTCTCCTGCTGCACCGATCTTGAATCCATGACAATTGGCAACGGTGTGACGAGCATCCCGGATCAGGCGTTCTTCTCTTGTAGTAGCCTTGCGTCCGTGACGATTCCCAATAGCGTGACAAGCATCGGACGATCGGCGTTCAACGGCTGCACCCATCTTGAATCCGTGACCATCGGAAACCGCGTGACGATCATCGGGAGTTATGCGTTCTCCTCTTGCAGCGGTCTCGCGTCCATCACGATTCCCGACAGCGTGACGAGCATCGGAGAACGTGCGTTCGGGAACTGTAGCAGCCTTGCGTCCGTGACGATCAACGGCAATGTGGCGAATGATTGGTTTTCTAATTACGCGCCTTTTTTTCAATGCACCAATCTGGCGCAAGTTTCTCTCGGCAACGGGATGACGAAAATCGGGAGCTACATGTTCTATAATTTGTCTAGCCTTGAATCCGTGACCATTGGCAACAACGTGACGAGCATCGGGCAATCTGCGTTCTCCTCTTGCAGCAGTCTTGCGTCCGTGACGATTCCCGACAGCGTGACGAGCATCGGGGACGCTGCGTTCTCTAGTTGCAGCGGGCTCTCGTCCGTGACGATTCCCGACAGCGTGACGAGCATCGGGGGGAGTGCGTTCCAGAACTGTAGCAGCCTTGCGACCGTGATGATCGGCAGCGGTGTGACGAGCATCGGGAACAATGCCTTTTGGGGGTGCGGTAGCCTGACATCATTTTCGCTCGCCAGCGGAAACCGGAACTACAAATCAGCCAACGGACTTCTCCTGACGAAGGACGGGACAACGCTGATCCGGGGCGTGAACGGCGACGTGACGATCCCCGACGGAGTGACGAACATCTGCGCGTATGCGTTCAACCGATGCACCGACCTGACAAGCGTCGTCATTCCCGACAGCGTCCAGCTGCTTGCGAACACGGCGTTCGACGGCTGCGACAAGCTGTGGACGTCGTGGTATCGGACGCTGGCGAACCAGGCGGCCGGAGCTGGCGGCTCGGGCGGCTCCGGAGGAGGATCGGGCGGATCGTCCGCCAGCCGCGTTTCCATGACGGTGACGAACGTCGTCCTGCACTACGTGACGCAAAGCGTCCCGAGCGGCGCGGTGGTTCCGCCGCTTTCGTCGGGCCTCGTCAACGTGGTGACGGAGGTCGGCGCGGGACGCGCGGTGGCGATCCCGACCGAATGGGCGGAGCAGTATCCCGGCTTCGAGGCGGCGTTCGGGAGCGACTTCCGCGAGGCGGTCACCCAACCGACCGGCAAGCGCGACGGCTCCGGCAGCCCGATGTTCGTCTGGCAGGACTTCGTCGCCGGCACCGACCCGACGGATCCCGACGACGTCTTCACGGCCTCCATCACGTTCGACGCCGCGACGGGCGAGCCGGTCGTGAGCTGGTCGCCGGAGCTCTCCGCGGCGGAGGCCGCCAAGCGCGTGTACCGGATCTACGGCAAGGTGCGCCTGGCCGACGCCGATTGGACGCTCCTCGACGGCGATGCCGGGGACTACAACTTCTTCAAGGTCGCCGTGGAAATGAAGTAGCGCCCGCGATTTTGCGGATTCGCACGGGCGACGGGGCGCGAAAGTCGGAGGTGCGGCCTCCGGCCGCGCCGCGTCGCACCGGCGCGGCGGGACGCCGCACCTCCAACGCGTCCGCGTCGTCCGCGAAGGTCTGCGTCGTCCGCGTTCCTTCCGTGACGCAGACGGCGCAGACGGGCGCAGACGCCGCAGAACAAAAACGATTCCCGACCTATTGCCGGCTTTGATGAAATCCCCTTGACTTTGCCGCGGAAATCGGGCAGTCTCCCGCTTGTCCGAAAATGACAAAACCCGTTCCGGAAACTCTCGCAAATCTTGGCGAGCGCGGATTGATCGCGCGCATGCGCGGGGCGATGCCCTCGCGCGCCGACGTGCTCATCGGCGCGGGGGACGACTGCGCGCTTGTGGCGTGGACGGAACGCGAGGACCTCGTCCTCAAGTCGGACCCCGTGCGCGAGGGGCACCACTTCCTGCCGGATACCGATTCGCGGCTCGTCGGACGCAAGGCGCTCGCGCGCGTACTCTCCGATTTCGCGTCGATGGGCGCCGAGCCGCGCTGGGCGCTCGCGGACCTCGTCGCACCGGCGGACGCCCCCGTCTCGCGCATCGAAGGCGTCTTCGAAGGTTTCGCGGCACTGGCGCGCGAGCACGGCGTGGCGCTCGTCGGCGGAGATACGTCGTGCGGCGACGCACTGGAGCTGCACGTCTTCTGCGCCGGCGCCGTGCCGCACGGCCGCGCGCTGCTGCGCTCCGGCGCGAAGCCGGGCGACCTGCTCTTTTCGACCGGACCGCTCGGCGATTCGTTCGCGACGGGCCGGCACCTCACGTTCGAGCCGCGCCTCGCCGCGGGACGCCGCTTGCGCGACGCCGGCGCGCACGCGTGCATCGACGTGTCGGACGGCCTGGCGTCCGAACTCTGGCACCTGGCGCGCGAAAGCGGGATGCACCTGCACGTGGACCTCTCCGCGATCCCCGTCTCCCCCACCCTCGCGGGCCGTCCGGACGCCATCGCGCATGCGCTCGGCGACGGCGAGGACTTCGAACTGCTGTTCGCCGCGACCGCGCCGGTCGAAGCCGAGCCGGGCGCCCTCCCCTACCCGCCCGCGTTCGGGCGCGTCGTCGGCCCCGCGCCCGGCGGCGCCGTCACCTGTTCCGCGACGCCCGGCGGCGCGCCGCGCCCGCTTCCGGAGAGCGGTTTCGACCACTTCCTCGCGACATGACGATCGAGAAAGCCACGCATTCCGTCCGCGAAACGCAGGACTTCGCCGCGGCGCTCGCGCGCCGCTTCGGCCCGGGCGCGTTCTACGCGCTCTTCGGCGACCTCGGCGCCGGCAAGACCGCGTTCGTCGCGGGACTGTGCGCCGGACTCGGCGTGCGCGCGACCGTGTCGTCGCCGACCTTCGCCATCGCGAACGAATACCGGGACCCCGCCACGCGCCGGCGCGTCGTGCACCTCGACCTCTACCGCCTCTCGGGCCCGGCCGAGCTCGACTCGATCGGCTGGGACGACTACCTCGAAAGCGGCGACACGATGGCCGTCGAATGGCCCGAGCGCGCCGGGGACGCGCTCCCCGCCGCCGCGATCCGCGTCCGCATCGACCGCGGTCCGGGCGAGGACGACCGATTCTTCTCCGTCGACGCGCCGGACGCCTAGCGTTCCGACAGCCGTTCGGACCGGTTGCGCGGACGATTGCTCCCCGCTGGATGTGTCGGAGCGTCCGGCGTTTGACGAGCCGGGCTCGCGCTCAAAGACCCATGTATTCGCGGTAGCGGTTGTAGAGGTGCCCGGCCGAGGGATACATCGACTGCGGGCTCATGAAGTGGCTGAACTCGAACGTGATCGCCTTGTCGAGCCCGGCGCGCGCGGCGGCCTCGAGCTTGAGGCGGAGCTTGTCGAACTTGATCGGCAGGAACTTGATCGGCATGTCGCGGTCGAAGCTCTCGGCGTTCGTCCAGCACGCGATGCCGTGGCGGTCGCACAGGCGCTTGTTCACCGCGAAGAACGCGTCCAGCTCGTCGTAGCGGATGTGGCCGTCCTGGAACGCGCAGGCGTCGATCGCGCCCTCGAGCTCGGCGAAGATGCCGCCCCATTCGCGCTCGTGCTCGGAGACCGTGACGGCGCCCTCCCGGGACGTCTCCGCGCGGAACGCGCTCACGGCCTTGCCGCCGTCGATCCACGGCGAAATGAAGACGGGCAGGCCGCCGCTCGCGTCCTTGCACCGCAGGGCCATCTCGCGCACGGCCTCGACGCTTCCCGGCTCGCGGCGCCCGAACTCGTTGCTGACGTACCAGCCGCGGAACGCCTTGCGCGCGCCGTAGCGCGCCCAGACCTCGTCGATCACCGCCTTGTTCGCCTCGGCGTAGGCGGGATGCCCGCCCTCGCCGGGGTCGTAGAGCCCGAACCAGAACGCCATCCCGTGGCGCTCGGCGAGCCGGAGGAAGAGGTCGACGAGGTCGGCCGAGGGCCCGAAGCAGCCGCGCCGCCCCTGCAGGTACGGGCTCGGATACGTGACGAACTTCCGGTGGCCGCAGCGGATCATCACGACCGTGTCGATGCCGATCGCCTTCATCAGGCGGAAGTCCTCGTCCCACTCGCGCTCGCCCCAGTTCTGGTGCGGGATGTCGTGCGAGATTTCGTCGAGGAACGTGCCGGTGATCTTGAGTCCCGTTTCCATGCCGTCGCATTCTACCACGCCGCCGCGGATTTGAACACCCCGCGAAACGGAACGGCCGCCCCGGGTCCGGGGCGGCCGTTCGTGGACGCGGAAGCGGCGGGGCTAGTTCCAGTCCATGTTGCCTTCGACGCCGTTCGGCGTGTTGCCGCGCGAGTCGATGACGCCGACGAACTTCGCATCGGAGCCGGCGCGGCCGCCGTTGTTGAGCTGGAACACGAGGCAGTAGTTCCAGTATTCGGTCTTGGGCCGCGTGGTGTCGCGCGGGCAGGTCGTGAAGAACTTGTTCACGGTGTCGCTGTTCTTGCCAAGGCCGATCACGACGAGGCGCGGGAGGCCCCAGGCGAACCAGTCCTCCGGGTTCTTCGTCTTGAGGACGTCGATCGTCGCCTTGTCGTCCGGATAGGAGCGGCTCGTCACGAACGCGCGGTAGATCGAGCCGGCCTGGCTCGGGTCGAGGACCGCCACCGCGAGGCCGACGTGGTTCGACGAGTTGACGTAGACCGGATAGAAGGCGCTCGCCTCGGGGCGGAAGCCGGGGCCGCCGCCGCGGCGGACGATGCCGTCGCCCGAGCAGCCGGTCTCGTCCAGGTAGAATGGGCTGTTGCGCGCGGGGCCCGCCGCCTGCGCGGAGGACGGGTTGTGGTAGGAGAGGATGCCGACGCCGGCCTTTTCGAGGGCTTGGGCCTCCGTGGTTGTCAGGTAGTGGATGCCGAGCATCTTGCGGAGGCTTTCCGGGATGCCGCTGTTCTGCTCCTGGAGCTTCTTGAACGTGGAGACGGTCCCGTTGCCGTTGCCGGCCGCGTCCGTGACGGCGAGCGGCCAGGTCTGGCCGGCGTAGATGCCGACGCCGTTCTCCTTGGCCCACTTGTCCGAGTCGCACCACTGGTATCCGCCGGCCGTGCCCTTCAGGACGTCGGTGCGGCTGCCCATGGTGACGAGCGAGTCGCAGAAGTTGAACATGCCCGAGACGGAGTCGGAGTTGGCGATCTCGGTCTCGATCGTGTGCTGGACGTTGACGATGCTGGCCAGGTGCGTGCGCTTGGCGGCGGTTTCCCGGACGTCCTTGAACTTGCCGATCGCGACGGTGGCGATCATGGCGAGGATGGCGACGACGATGACGAGCTCGATGAGCGTGAAGCCTGCGTTGTGGCTTTTCTTCATTTTGTTTGTTGTGTGTTGTTGGGTTGCTTGCCGTGGGGTGGGCAAGTCCCGCGACGAAAGAAGAAACGCGCGCCGCCGCAAAACGGTTCGGCGGCCTTTTCGTCCCCCGCGGCGTCCGGGCGCGTGGCGGGCTATTCGTCCCCCGTGGCGTCCGGGCGCGTGGCGGGGTGGAGACCCCACCACGCGCCGGAGCCGCGTCGGCCGTGGCTCGCCGCTTCGCGGCTCGGCGCCGCGCCCTTTCGGTCAACCCTTGCGGGGGACGTAGTCTCTTGCTAGAATCCGCGGCATGAAACGCTTCGCCGGCAATATGCAACCAGTGAACGATCCGGACCGTCTCGAGTATGTCATCCGCCCGAGTTTCTGGTGTTATGTGCTTCCCCTGTGTTTGGTCGTGCTGATTTTCTTCATGACGCTGTGCGGAGGGGCGCGCGTCCGCGATCTGGTCATTGCGCTGCTGCTTTCCGTCGCTTGGTGCGTGTGGTTCGGCAGCGCCCGCGTAACGGTCAAAGACGGCTTGTTTTCGTATCGTGCGCTTCCGTTTCTGGTCTGGTCGGTTCCGCTCGCGCAAATCAAGTCCGTCAAGGTTGCATGGGCGATGTCCGGATGGTCCCGTCCGCATACCTCTCCGCATTTGGTCGTGACCAGGGAATCCGGCGCGAAGATTCTCGTCCCGGTCGGAATTCTCCCTGAAGTCGAAGCGAGAAGATTGGTGGATGTCTTGAACGAATCCCTTCCCTGGCTCCGGTCGGCACGTCCCGTAAAACGGCCACGCAAACGGAAGGGCCGCAAGCCGCCGCGGAAGTCGCGCTCCTAGCGAACCTCCGAAGCGTCCCGTTCGTTTCAAGGGGAAATGAAACGGAAGGCATCCAGCCGGGGTTTCTCCCTTGTCGAACTCGTCCTCGTCGTCGCGGTCCTCGCATTCGTGGCGGTGATTGCGGCGGGGCGTTTCGCCGGGCTCCGGGAGAAGTCGCTCGCGACGGCCGTCTCGCACGACCTGCGCGAAATCCGCGATGCGTTCGCGGGGACGGACGACGCGCCGGGCTACCTCGGCGACATGTCGTCGCTCCCCGGTTTCACGCCGGGCTGCCTGCGTCTCGCGGATCTGCTCACGCCCACGAACCGCTTCGCGTTCGGCGGGACGCGCGCGGACGCCGCGGCGTCCGCGTGGGACGACGGGGCCGGCCGCGGCTGGCGCGGCCCCTACGTGCGGCTCGACCGC
>JAFPUX010000175.1 GCA_017413145.1 Kiritimatiellia bacterium
ATGCGGCGGAGAAAGCTCACGCGGAGTTCGCGGAGTCCGCGGAGTGTTGTTTTTGTGGGCTCGGGCGCCGGGTCGCACGGTGCGCGGTCGCATGCGGCGGAGAAAGCTCACGCGGAGTTCGCGGAGTCCGCGGAGTGTTGTTTTTGGGGGCTCGGGCGCCGGATCGCACGGTGCGCGGTCGCATGCGGCGGGAAGTCCCGAGCGGCGGAGCCGCGAGCGGACGGACGATGCAAGGCCGGCGGTCGCGCAAATGCGCGACCGCCGGGCCTTGCGAATCCTCATGTATTCTCCAAGGCGATCCGGAAGGCGATGCTACGCGGGGTCGGCAGCGAATCGAAGCGGATCACGTAAGCTCCCTTCTCCATGTCCAGCGCGAGCACTTCGCCCGGCCCGAAGACCGCGTGCTTTACGCGGTCGCCCGGCTCAAAGGGCAGCTGTCCGTTCTGTGCCCCGGCATACTTGCCGGGGTCCGGTGCGAAATGGTGCGCGCGGGCCTGCGCGAGCAGCCCCGCCGCCGGCTTCGGGCGCCAGTCGAGAAGCGAGGGGTCGATGTCGAGCAGGAAGCGCGACATGACGCGCGGCGTGCCTTCGAAGTCGCTGCCGGAGGCCTGCGTGAGGACGAGCTCGTCCTTCGCCCGCGTGAGCGCCACGAAGCAGAGGCGGCGTTCCTCCTCCATCGCGTCGGCGGTGCGCGCGCGGCGCGTCGGGAACACGCCCTCGGAGAGCGAGCAGAGCGCGACGCGCGGGAACTCGAGCCCCTTCGCGGCGTGGACGGTCATCAGCCGCACGCGGTCCGCCGCGGCGTCGTCCGCGTCGCGGTTCGAGAAGAGCGCCACGCGCGAGAGGTAGTCCGCGGGCGTCGCCTCCTCGCCGCAGGTCGTCTCGTAGTCGTGGACGCTCTGCTTGAGCTCCGCGAGGTTGTCGAGCCGGTCCTGCGCGCCCTCGGTGCGGAGCATCTTCTCGTAGCCGCTGCGGTCGAGCGCCTCGGCGAGGAGGTCCGACGCCTGCCGCGTCTCGGCGCCGTCGGCGAGCGATTCGACGAGCTCCACGAACGCCTTCGCGCCCGTCCCCTTGAAGATCGGGTCGTCGAGGTTCTCCCTCAGCGTCTCGTAGAGCGGGCGGCGCGCGGCGTCCGCCCTCTCGCGCAGGAACGCCATGCGCTTCTCGCCGAGGTTGCGGCGCGGGGCGTTCGCGACGCGGGCGAACGAGAGGTCGTCGCGCCAGACGGCGAGCCGCAGGTAGGCGAGCGCGTCCTTCACCTCGCGCCGGCCGAAGAACGGCACGCCGCTGTAGATCGTGTAGGGGACGCGCCGCCGCACGAGCTCCTCCTCGAGCGTCCGCGTGACGTAGTGCGCGCGGTAGAGGACCGCCCAGTCGCGCAGCGGCGCGCCCTCGGCGCGGGCCTTCTCGATCCGGTCGACGATCCACCTGGCCTCCTTCGAGGGCGACGGCGCGAGGTGCGCCACGACGGGCGCACCGCCCGGCCGCTGCGCGGCGAGGTCCTTCTTCATGCGGTTGCGGTTCTTCGCGATGAGCGAATTCGCGACCGCGAGAATCTGCGGCGTCGAGCGGTAGTTGCGGTTCATGAGAACCGTCTTCGTGCCCGGGAACGTCTTGTCGAAGTCGAGCAGGAAGCGCACGTCCGCACCCCGCCACGTGTAGATCGTCTGGTCGGGATCGCCGACGACGAAGAGGTTCTTGTGGTGCGCGACGAGGACCTTCAGGAGCTTGTATTGCAGCGGGTCGATGTCCTGGAATTCGTCGACCATCACGTATTCGAGCCGCTCCTGCCACTTGCGGCGCACCGCGGGGTCGATGTCGAACGCGAGGAGCGAAAAGAGAATCAGGTCGTTGTAGTCGAGCGCGAAGCACTTCTTCGCCTTGTAGACGTAGCCGTAGAAGAGGACGTCGTCGAGCTCGGTCGCCGCCTCGTAGCGCGCCTTGAGCGCCTCGAGCGTCATCTCCACGGCGTCCGCGGCGTAGTTCGGCTCGTCGACGCACTTTCGCATCTCGAAGCGGTCGCGCGCGGCGGCGAACGTGCGGTCGCGCAGCGTGAGGCCGCGCTCGGCGTAGATTTCCTTCAGGATGTCGTCGATGTCGGCGTTGTCGAGGACGACGAAGCTCTTCGGGTAGCGGATGACGCGCGAGTCCTCGCGCAGGACGCCGACGCAGAAGCCGTGGAAGGTGTTCACGTAGCCCGTGTCGGAATCGCCGACGAGGTTGTGGATGCGCTCGCGCATCTCGACGGCGGACTTGTTCGTGAACGTCACGCAGAGGATGTTGCCGGGGAGGATGCCGAGGTCGCGGACGAGCCACGCGAAGCGGCGCGCCAGCGCCCGGGTCTTGCCCGAGCCGGCTCCGGCGACGACGCGGACGAAGCCCTCGGTGGCGGTGACCGCCGCGAGCTGTTCCGGGTCGAGGTCCTGGAGCGTGTCTTCCATGCCGTCGATGGGGGCGGGGATCAAGGGACGTCCGGTTCGGGGGACTCGTCCGGCGCGGCCGCCGCCGGCGCGGCGGCCTTCGCGGAGATGCGGACGACGCGCGTGGCGGTCAGGCGGCGCACGGTGAGCGTGAAGGAGGGCTTGCCCTTCACGGCCTCCAGGAATTCCCGCGCCCCGGCGACGGGCTCGCCGTCCACCTTCGTCACGAGCTCGAAGGGCCGCAGGCCCGCGACCGCGGCCGGGCTGCCGTGCTTGCACTTCGTGACGACGACGCCCGTCTCGCCCTCCTCGAGCTTGAAGTATTCGCGCACCTCGAACGTGGCGTCCGCGACGATCAGCCCGAGGTCCTTCGAGCGGGCGCGCGTGGCGGTCCGGAAGTGCGTCGGGGCCGGGCGGACGACGAGCTCCGCGGAGAGCGGTTCGCCGTCGCGCAGCCATTCCACGACGACGGGCGAGCCGATGCCGAACGAGCCGAACGCGGCGTCGATGCCGTTGCCGATGGTCGGCCACGGGGCGGAGCGGTCGTCGTCGTCGTCATAGTAGTGCGAGTACCCGGCCTCCAGGTCGTGGCGCGTCGAGCCGTCCGGCGTGCGGGCGTAGAGCAGGATGTCGCCTTCCCGGATGCCGGCCTCGGCGGCGGGGCTGCCCGGGTAGACGTGGCTCACGAGCGCGCCCTCGGTCGACGGGCCGTTCCCGGAGCGGGAGTAGCGGTCGGCGGTGACCCAGCCCAGCGCCTTCTTCTCCCGCGCGAGCTCCTTCGTGAGGCCCTGCGTCTCGACGCCGAACCACGCGGCGCGCTGGCGGTCCTTGCCGGTGCGCGGGACGATCTCCGGGTCGAACGCGAGCGGCCCGGACGCGAGCGCGGCGAGGGCCGGGCCCGACCAGGCGTCCTCGTCGCCGTCGCGGCGGCGCACGACGCGCAGCTGGACGAGCCGCCCGTCCGGCGCGAAGACGGGGGCGCGGTCGTTGCCGGTCGCAATTGCGGCGACGCCGCCGCGGACGGGCTCGAACTCCGGCAGGAAGCGCCGGGCGCGGATGCGGAGGGCGTCCCCGCGCACTTCGACGTCGGCCTCCAGCAGCGGGCGCAGGCGCCAGGCGGCC
>JAFPUX010000176.1 GCA_017413145.1 Kiritimatiellia bacterium
CGCCGGCGAACTTCACGAGGTCCGCCGCCTCGAGAAACGCGCCGAGCGGCGCGACCGACGGGCCCGGAAACGCGGGGTTGCCGCGCGCGGCGGAGAGAAACTCCTCCGTCGTGAGCTTCGGCGCGCGGATCGCGTAGCGGCGCTCGACGTACCGGCGCACGACCATCGTGAGCTCGACGTAGTAGTCCTTGAAGCGGCGCTTGCCGGGCAGGTCCGCCGCAAGCAGCTCGGCAAGCTCCCGCAACGCCCGCTCGCGCGGAGACAGGCGGCGGATCGCGGCCGCGCGGCGCAACTTGCGGAAGAGGAAGGCCAGCAACCCCGCCACGAGGACGGCGCCGAGTCCGGCGAGCAGCGCGCGGGGAATCCAGCGCAGGGACGCTCGGATCGAATCCGGCTCGAGCGCGGCTTCGACGGTCTCCGCGGCGGGGACGGCCGGCGCGGCCGCGGGCAGCGCGACCGGCTCCGTGGCGAACCACGACACGGCGGGCGGGTGGACGGACGAATCGACGACGCGGACGGCGAAAGGGCGCACCCGCCACCGCGGCGCGGCCGGATCGGGGCGCAGGCGCAGGTGGACGGCGCCGACGGCGTCCGTGTACGAACCGGCCGTCTCGAACCCCTCGAACGCGCGCGCCAGATCCGCCGGAAGCTCGGCCGAAAACGGAGCGGCGGCCGAGACGGACGCGACCGCCTCGAGCTCCGCCGCGGGATCGACCTCGCCGGGTTCGACGCGCACCGTCGCGGTCGCGCCCGCGCCGGAAAACGTCCAATCGAGCGCGTCCCCGCGCGCGAACGCGGCGGCGGCGGCCAGCACCAGGACGGACGGCATCGTTTTCATGCGCCCGGAGTCTACCACGCCTCGCGCGCCGCCGCAAGCGGCGCGCGGCACCCTGCTACTGCGGCATGGAGACTTTCACGCGGAAGAACCGGCTCGCGGCGCCGGCCGGGAGCCAATCGTACTCCTCGAGCGATGCCTTGCCGACGACCGTGTAGTCCCGCTCGGCGCCGAGGTCCGGAACCGGCGTCACGACCGGTTCGCCGTCGACCATGCGGATCGCGGCCCGGAACTGCGCGTCCGGGTCGACCGGGCTGATGCCCGCCAACCAACACTGCCAAATGTCGTAGGCCGGGTTCGCCGCCGGCGCGAACGCCGCGCCGCCGTAGTTGCCGTCCGCGGCGAGGCCGTGTCCGGAAAGCCAGGAGAACGGCACCGGCGCGGGCGTCGCCTGCGTCGCGGACGTCGCCGCCGCGCCGGACCACGTCACGCGGTCGAGAACGGCGTGGTCGCCCGGAGCGGTACCCGTGTTCCAGAAGAGGAACGTCACCTCGTGCGGCCCGTCGCCTTCGACGACGAGCGATTCGTCCGTCCAGTCGCAGGGTTCCTCGAGCCAGAATTGAGCCTCGCCGCCGTCCAGGATGACGTCTACGCCCGCCACGCCGTCCGCGACAAGCTTCCACTTCCACGAAAGCGTTCCGGGCCCCGGAACGGTCGCCGTCAGAACGCTTCCGGCAGCACCCGCCGGCGCGCCGCTCGTGGCGGCGTCCTCGCCGTCCGACGTGTCCGAGTCCTGTCCGAGCCAGGCGGCCGCGCCCTCGTCCGTCGACCAGCCGACCGCCGGCGCGTCGAGCGCGTCCGCGAGCGGGATCGCCTTGACCGTCCGTAGCGTCACCGTCCGCGGGCCGTCCGCCGGGATCGCCACCGTCCGCGCCGTTTCGTCAAGCGCGACGCCCGCCGTGTCGCCGCCCAGCGCCAGGGAATCGTATCCGGCGAACAGCCGGTAGGGAACGACCGTCGTTTCCCCCTCGCGGACCCACGCGCTTTCGAAGTCGGCCCCCACGGCGCCGGACGGATGGAACTCGATCCGGTGCTCCACGAGCCAGTTCCAGGCGATCGTCGAATCCTCCGTGATCTCGAACGTCACGTTCGTCGCCGTGCCGGACGCCGGCACGCTGCCCGTGCCCGCCCAGCCGAGGAACGTGCGGCGGGTGCCGCGCGGCGGCTTCGTCTCCGCGACCGTCGCCGACACTTCGTCGCCGTAATAGAACGTGGTCGTTCCGGCCTTCGGCGTCGGCTTGCCCGCCGCCGACGACACTTCAAGCGTCCGCGCCGGCCGCCATTGCACGTTGTCGAGGAACGCCGCGTCGGCCCCCGAGGCCTGCGCGGACTGCCTTTCGTAGGTCCAGCGGACCGCGTGCGGCCCCGCGCCTTCGACGGCGACCGCCGCGTGCTTCCAGCCCGTCGAACGCGAGAGGTTGTTCGTCGCGCGCGTCCCGTCCACGTAGACGCGTGCGTAGTCGCCGCGGTTCGCCGAGATCTTCCAGTCGAACTCGACGAGCCCGGGCCCCTCGACCGAAATCTCCGTCGCCGACGTTTCCCCCGCCGCGACCGAGCCGCTCTTGAGGCACCAGCCGTCTGCGGCGGACTCTTCCTCCACCATCGACCACGCCGCGAAGCCGGCCGGATCGGACCACGACAGCGGGAAGTCTCCGGTCCCGACGACTTCCGAGACCGTCACCGAAACCGCGTGCGGCGCGTCCGCCGGGATCGTGACCGTCTTCGCGGCCATGTCGACCGCGACGCCCGCCGTGTCGCCCGACGTCGCGACCGTGTAGCGCTTCACGTCCGTTTCGAACGGGACGACGACCGAGGCCCCGTCCTTCACGACCCAGCCGGCGAACGAGCCCGCCGCGTCGCCCGACACGGCGCATTCGATCCAGACGTTCGTCTCCCACAGCCACGTCAGCGTCGAATCCTCCATGATCGAGAACGTCACGTTCGTCCCCGTCCCGCTCGCCGGCACGCTCCCGGTGCCCCGCCATCCCCGACAAACATAGAGCCACCGGTCCGACTCCTCCGTTTTCGTCACGCTCGCATTGACTGTATCATTCCAGGAGAACAACGAGGTCCCGCAATCGGGAACGGCCATACCCTGTGCGGAAGACACTTCAAGCGAAAGCTTTCGCTCTGCAATGGTCACAGCGATCTGTCGGGGTTGATTCGAGGGAATCGAAAGTGTCGTTCCGTCCAACACGACTCCGGAAGTGTCGCCCGAAAGAACAATCTCATACGACTGTATGCTTGGAACGATTTCCGCAGTGGCTGAGGATCCATCTGAAATCCATTGCGTTCCGAACGAACAGGAGCCGCTTCCAGAAACGACCACCGCGATCCTGTTCTCAAGCTTCCATTTCCATGTGATCGTCCCGTCGGTATTCGGCCAGAAGGAGCACCAGGAACCTCCCCAATCGCCACTTCCGCAGCATCCCGTCGCCTTGTACCCGGTGCACCTGTATCGTATCCCGTCGGAAACGGCAACTGGGCTATCCGCCGTGATTGTCACATGGACGTGGTATCCATCGCTATCGGTCCGCGCCGTGTATTGACTTTGTTTGGTTCCGCCGTAGGGCGTGGTGTTGTATTGAGTGATTGTTCCCGAAAGAACGGAAATCGGCAGAAGGCAGACCGCGACGATGACGAGCAGAGGTGTGGTTTTGGATTTCATGGCGGGCATTCGTTCGGCCCTTCGGGTTCGGCGGCGCAAAGGAGAAGGGCCCTTCCTCGCGCCTCACCCGAGGCCCTGGAAAAGCCCGATCGAGAAACGCGAAGGAAGGACGTGCGTATACACGCACCCTGCCAGCTTGCCGTCTCGATCGTGGAACTTTCCAGGTTTCGGGTGATCGACGGTTTGCAGCGGAGCAAATCTGTGGTGCAGAGTCTAGCAGACTCCGGCCGCGGATTCAACTCCGTTTTCGCGCTTCTCTCTCGGGGACGTCTCCAAAGGGGTTCGGGCGGGAGGCGGCGACGCGCCGCCCCCTTTCTGTCTTTCTAGGGGCGCGGGAAGCGAATCTTACTCCGTGCGGGTCAATCCGGCAGACGCCGCAGGCGGACGACGATGCAGTGCCCGTCGGGGGCCCAGAGGTCCGAGCGGAGCCGGAACCGGATGACGTGGCGCCCGGGATAGAAGCTCATCTCGACGGGCGTGGCGCCGTTGGCGGGATGGCGGTCGCGATCGGCGACGAAGACGACGTTGTCCCCGTCCAGGATCTCGAAGGCGGCGCCGCGACCGCCGTGGTCCGCCCTGCCGGGGAAATAGCCTTCGACGGAGATGCGGCACGGGGCCTGGTTTTCGATCCGCGCCTCGAGGACGGATTCGCCGACGCCGCCGAACACCAAGCCGACGACCGCGCCGTCGCCCGGTTCATCGACGACCCAGGGATGGGCGGCGCTTGTCCGCCAGACGGCGTTCGTCCAGCCAAGCTCGCGCCCCAGCTCCGGCGCGGCGACGAGTTCGTCGCCCGCCGCGACCACGTCCGACTCGGCCAGCCGGACGCGTTCCAGCTGCATCTGCTCGGCGAGGGAGCGGGCGGGCGTGGAGAAGCGCAGCGCCCGGTCGCCGGGCTTCGGGTTCTCCGGATCGGGCTCGTCGTAGGGATCGGCGAAGCGCCGCGGGAAGATTGACAGGATTTTCGGCATCGCGAGAAAGGCGCCCGCGCCGAGCCGGAAGCGCGGCGAATGCAGCGGATCGCCGTCTTCCGTCAGGTTGACCACGGAAGCGCCGAGGATCGAGACGTGCACGGCCGGCATGCCGGAAATCTCCGCGTCGAGGCGCCCCGGTCCGACGATTTCCACCTCCAGCGGACCGTCGAAGCGCAACGGCCGCGAGAGTGCCACGTACCGGCCCTCCAGCCTCGCCACCACGCGCGGAACGCCGCCGTAGACGGAATACGAGGCGATCTTGGCCCAGACGGGGTCGACATCGCCGGGCGGCGCAACGGGCGGAAGCTCCGCCTCCCCCGCTTCCGCTCCGCGCACCGTGGGCTCCGCGGGGGACGCAGGCTCCGCGCGACGAAGATAGGCGGCGGCGCATGCGGCGGCGCAGACGGCCAGGACCGGGAGCGCCACGAGCCGGACGGGAGAACGGCCGGACATGCGGCGCTCCACGCGGTCGAGCGCGCGGAGGACCGCGGCGGCCTCCGAAAGCCGGCGCGCGGGGTCGGGCTCGAGCAAGGCCGAAAGGAAGGGATCCCACGCGCGGGAAACGTGGCCCGGGTCGAAGGAGGAAGGCTTGCGCGGCGAGCCGGGACGGTGCCCGGTGAGCGCGCGGCAGAGCACCGCGCCGAAGGAATACCAATCCATCGCCGGCGTCGCTGGCGCGCCCGGATCGAACTGCTCCGGCGCGGCGTAGGCGGGCGAACCGAGGAATTTCGCGCGGCCTTCGCCGTCGAGCGAGATGGAGTCCGGCGGCTGCGCCGCCGACGCGACGGGCGACGAGCGCCGGGGAACGAACTTCGCGAGGCCGAAATCGGCGAGGAGCGCGCGGCCGGCGGCGTCGAAGAGGACGTTGGAGGGCTTGACGTCTCGGTGCAGGATCCCGGCCGCGTGCGCCGCGCCGAGCGCGCCGGCCAGATCGCGCGCGACGCGCAGGACCGCCGTCTGGGGAAGCGCCTTGCCGCCGTCGAGCAGGTCGGCGAGCGAGATCGGCCTCGCCGACGCGCCGCCGTCCTGCGGCAGCGGACAGCCCAGGGTCTCGCGGCAGAGGCGCCGGATTTCGTCCGGCGAGAGCAGGACCGCCCGCGTGGCGAGGAACGGCCGCCGCGTGGCGGGGTCTTCGCCGCTGCGCAGGACGGGCAGGATCGAGGGGTGGTCCAGCGCGGCGAGGGCGCGCGCCTCGCGCGCGAAGCGTTCGCTCCGCGCGGGGCCGTCCGATTCGCGCATGATCTTGAGCGCGACCTCGCGCCCGAGGGGCCGCTCGCGGGCCAGCCAGACCTCGCCCATGCCGCCTTCGCCGAGCGGGCGGAGGAGCTCGAAGTCGTTTGCGAAGAGCTGGCCGGAAAGCAGCGTCATTCCAGCGCGTCGCAAAGCTCTTCGAGGGACAGCCGGCCGTGGCCGGCGCGGCGGAGCTCTTCGCGGACGGCGCGCAGGACGCGGTTCTTGAGCTGGTAGACGGCGTTGGGCTTCAGGCCGAATTCGTCCGCGACGGTTTCGGCGGGCGCGCCGTCGAGCGCGAAACGGCGGAACGCGGCGGCGGTGTTCGGCGAGAAGCGCCCGGCGTCGAGGACGCGCGCGAGGGCGAGCGTCCAGGCGCGGAGGCGCAGTTCGTCGGCGGGATCGGGTTCCGGGGCGGCGGGTTCGGCGGCGAGGGCGGACGCGAGCGCCGCCTCGCGGGCGCGCCGCGACTGGTAGGACAAAACGAGATTCCGGACGGCTCGCCGCAGGTAGGCGCGGAAGCGGCCGCGCGCCGGATCGTAGCGGAAGCCCGGCAGCGCACGGCGGACGGCGAGCAGCGCCTCCTGAACGAGATCGTCGCGGTCGTCGGGCGGGATCGGGCGGTGCCCCGAGCGCGACTGCGCGATCCATCGCCGCAGCGCGGGGCCGTAGCGGCGGGCGAATTCCGCCGCGCGCGGCGAATCGGGCCGGGCGGAGAGCTCCCGGAGCAGCCCGTCGGAAGTCGTCGGGGTCCGGGCGGCGTCCGGGGCGGACGGCCGTTCGCGCAGGAAGGGCTCCGGATCGGCGGGGACTCCGTCGCGGAGCAGCTCGAAGTGGAGGTGCTCGCCGGTCGCGCGGCCGCTCTTGCCCATGTAGCCGAGGCGGTCGCCGGGCGAAACGCGGTCGCCGGGCCGCACGCGGACCGTCCCGCGCTCCAGGTGCAGGTAGCGCGTGCGCAGGCCGCCGCCGTGGTCCAGCTCCACGAAATTGCCCGCGGGGCGATCGCGCGAGAAGCCGTCCACGCCGTCCTCCGCCGCGGCGACGACGCCCGCGAGCGGCGCGACGATCCACGATTCGCCGAGCGCCGAACCCGTCCAGACCGCGCCGTCGACGCCCGCGTGGAAGCTGCGCTCGCCCGTGACCGGGTGCACGCGTTCGCCGAACGGCGAGGTCTCCATGAAGTCGCCCTCGCGCTCGAACACGCGGCAGCGCGCCAGCCCGTAGGGGCGGCGGCCCTTCGCGAGCATCTCCTCGAGCGTCCCGGGCGCGTCCACGGCCTAGCGCCCCCACAGGAGCAGCCACAGCCAGTCGGCCAGGCCGACGGAGCGGCAGACCCAGACCGTCGCGCGGCCGATCAGTTCGTTGAACGCCGGAACCCAGAACAGCAGCGCGAAAACGATGAACATTCCCCAGCGCTCCAGCTGCGCGTAGCGCCACGCGAGGTCGCGCGGGAGCAGGACCGTCACGACGCGCGAGCCGTCCAGCGGCGGGATCGGCACGAGGTTGAACACCATCAACACGATGTTCGTGATGACGTAGGACAGGAGGAAGTACAGCACGTACCAGGACAGCCTCGCGTCCGCCGGCAGGACGCGCGCGAGCAAGTGGAACAGCAGCGCGCCGGCGATGGCCTGGAGGAGGTTGCTCGCGGGGCCGGCGATGGCCGTGATCCAGTAGGCCTTCTTCGGATCGCGGCAGCGGTAGATGCTGATCGGAACCGGCTTGGCGGCGCCGAAGACGACGTTCGATCCGGTGAGCACGAGGATCGCCGGCAGGATCACGCTCATGAACGGGTCGACGTGGCGGAGCGGGTTGAAGGAGAGCCGTCCCGCGTCGCGCGCGGTCGTGTCGCCGCACCACAGCGCGGCCGCGCCGTGCGCGATCTCGTGGATCATGATCGCGGGCACCAGCGCCGCGAACCGCAAGAGCATCAAAAACAGGTTTTCCATCGTCACGTTCCCGTCGAACCGAACCCGCCGGCGCCGCGTGCGGTTTCGGGCAGTTCGTCCGCCTCGACAACGCGCGGACGCAAGATCGGGCACAGCACGGCCTGCGCGATGCGCATGCCCTTTTCCACGTGGAAGGGCCCGCTGCCGTGGTTGATGAGGATCGCGCAGACCTCGCCGCGGTAGCCCTCGTCGATCGTCGCGGGCGTGTTGACCATGGAGATGCCGTTGCGGTCCGCCAGGCCGCTGCGCGGGCGCAGCTGGATCTCGGTTCCGGGCGGCGGCGCGAACGCGATCCCGAGGGGGATCTTCGCGCGCTGGCCCGGCGCGAGGACGACGTCCTCGCAGGCGCAGACGTCCATCCCGGAATCGTCGGGATGCGCGAAACGAGGCAGCACGGCGTCCGGGCGGACGCGCCTCACGCGCAGGACGGGCGGATCGGTGTCGTTCATGGCAAAGGATTCTAGCACAAACGGGCGCGGGACGGCAAACCGTCCCGCGCCCGTCCGGAGGCTTTCCGCGCCGCGGCTACGAGCCAAGCATGCGGAAGAGGATGCCGGCCGCGACGGCCGAGCCGATCACGCCCGCGACGTTCGGGCCCATGGCGTTCATGAGCAGGAAGTTCGTCGGGTCGCACTCGAGGCCGACCTTGTTCGACACGCGCGCCGCCATCGGGACCGCCGAAACGCCCGCCGAGCCGATGAGCGGGTTGACCTTCTCCTTGACGAAGAGGTTCATGATCTTGGCCATGAACAGGCCGCCCACCGTGCCGATGCCGAACGCGATGACGCCCAGGATCATGATGCCCGCGGTCTGGCCCGTCACGAACTTCTCGGCCGCGAGCTTGGAGCCGACCGCGATGCCGAGCATGATCGTCACGATGTTGATGAGCGCGTTCTGCATCGTGTCGCTCAGGCGGTCCACGACGCCGCTCTCCTTGGCGATGTTGCCGAACATGAGCGCGCCCATGAGCGGAACGGCGCTCGGCAGCAGCAGGCCGCAGAGGACCACGACGACGAGCGGGAAGACGACCTTCTCGATCTTCTTCACGGGCCGCAGCTGCTTCATGTGGATCTTGCGCTCCTTCTCGGTCGTGCAGAGCTTCATGAGCGGCGGCTGGATGACGGGCACGAGCGCCATGTAGGAGTAGGCCGCCACGGCGATCGGCCCGATCAGGTCGGGCGCGAGCTTGGTGGTGAGCCAGATCGAGGTCGGGCCGTCCGCGCCGCCGATGATGCCGATCGAGGCGGCCTGGGCGAGCGAGAAGTGGATGCCCGGGACGTATTGGTCGAGGATCACCGCGCCCAGCAGCGCCGAGAAGATGCCCAGCTGCGCCGCCGCGCCGAGAAGCAGCATCTTCGGGTTGGCGATCAGCGGGCCGAAGTCCGTCATGGCGCCGACGCCGAAGAAGATGAGGATCGGGAAGAGGCCCGTGTCGATGCCCGCCTGGAAGATGCAGGAGAGGAAGCCGCCGGCCGTCACCTGGCCGCCGACCATCAGCAGGCCGCCGTCCACGATCGTGCCGCCCGTCATCATCGTGGGCGTGGTGACGCCCGCGAGCGGGATGTTCGCGAGCAGGCCGCCCATGCCGATCGGGAAGAGGAGCAGCGGCTCGAAGCCCTTCACGAACGCCAGGTAGATCAGGAACACGCACACGAAGATCATCAGGAACTGCCCCACGCCGTAGGGCATGCCGAAGAGCATGTGCACGGGGTGGCCCTTGACGAACTTGCCGTTCGCGTCGTAGTAGCCGGTCGTGACGCCGTAGTGCAGCGCGCCGTCCTCGCCGATCATCGCGGCGGGGGTCGTGTTGCCGTCGGGGTCGAGCGCGGCGGCCTTGCCGGCGCCGTTCGACACGTCGATCTGGTCGAGGCCCTTCGCGACCGCGTCCACCGCCCAGTCGCGGGGCTCGGCGGTGAGGAAGCCGTAGATGCCGGTGTCCTCCCACATGCCGCCGGCCTTCGAGAGGAGGTCGGCCGTGGAGATTTCGCCTTTCGCGGCGGCCGTCGGCTCGGCGGTCGCGGCGTCCTGCGCGAAGGACGGCAGGGCCGACGCAAGCAACGCGGCGCACGCGAGGAAGAGAAAGTTCTTCATGTTCGTTCGATCCTTGTCGTTTCGAGTCGCCCCGGGGCCGGCCGCGCCGGCCCCGCGGGCGGCTCGCGTTACGCGACGGTGAAGAGCGTGTCGCCCGCGTTGATCTTGTCGCCCTGGTTCACGGAGATCGAGACCGTGCCGGCCTTGGTGGCCTTCATCGGCATCTCCATCTTCATGGACTCCATGACGAGCACCTCGTCGCCCTCGGCGACCTGCGCGCCGTTCTGCGCGGTGATGCGCAGGACGAGGCCGGGCATCGGGGCCTTGAAGGGCTCGCCGGCGCCGCCGGCGGCCGGAGCGGCGGCGGGGGCTGCCGCGGCGATGCCGTCTTTCACGGCGTAGGTGTAGGCCTGGCCGTTCACCGTGGCCTGGCCGTCGGCGCCGAAGCTGACGCCGTAGGCCTTGCCGTTCACCGTGACGGTGAAGTCCTTGCCGCCCGCGGCGCCGCCGGCGGCGGGGGCCGCCTCGGCCGCGTTCTTGCGGACGCCGTTCGGCGCCTTGGCCGGGTCCTTGAGAAAGGCGATGCCCTTCTCGAGGCAGGAGGCGGCGATGAAGACGTTCTCGTCCGTGATCTCGAGGCCGGCGTCCTTGAGCATCTTCTCGGCGGCGGCGCGGCCCTTCTTCGGGTCGGCGTTGTTGATTTCGAGGACGGTCTTGGTGGTGGGCTCGAGCTGGAGCGCCTCGCTGCAGATCTTGACGATTTCCGGGTCGGGCGCGACGGGCGTCTTGCCGAAGTAGCCGAGGACCATCTTGCCGTAGCCGGGGGCGATCTTCTTCCACTTGCCGAACATCGCGTTGTTGAGCGCCTGCTGGCCGTAGAACTGCGAGACGGGCGTGACGGACGTGCCGAAGCCGCCGAGGCGGACGCAGTCGTACATCTCCGCGATCATCGCGTCGTACTTGTCCATCATCCCGAAGTCGCGCAGCATCTGCGTGTTCGCGGTGAGGGCGCCGCCGGGCATGGGCGACCAGACGATCGCCGGGCTCACGGACATCGCCTCGGGCGGGAGGAAGTAATCCTTCATCTGCTCCTTGAACACCGCCTCGGCCTTGCGGACCTTCTCGATGTCGATGCCTTCGAGCTCGAAGCGGTCGTCGCCGTCGAGCGCGTGCCACATCGTGATGATGTCGGGCTGGCAGGTGCCGCCGGACATCGGCGTCATCGAGAGGTCGAGGCCGTCCGCGCCGCCCTCGAGCGCCGCGAGGTAGCAGGCGATGCCGTTGCCGGCCGTCTCGTGCGAGTGGAACTGGATGTGCGTGTCGCCCTTGCCGGCCTTCTTGAGGACCTCGCGCGCGGCCTTCATCGTCTCGCGGACGGTGGTGGGCGTCGAGGTGCCGGAGGCGTCCTTGAAGCAGAGGCGGTCGAACGGGATGCCGGCGTCGATGATCTGCTGGACGCGGGAGGCGTAGAACGCGGGCGTGTGGGTGCCCTGGTTGTCGACCCCGGGGGGCAGGCCCATCATCGTCACGACGACCTCGTGCTTGAGGCCGGCGTCGTGGATGCACTGGCCGGACCACTTCAGGTTGTTCACGTCGTTGAGCGCGTCGAAGTTGCGGATCGAGGAGATGCCGTGCTTCTTGAACGTCTCGGCGTGGAGCTTGATCATGTCGGAGGGCTGCGAGTCGAGGCCGACGACGTTCACGCCGCGGGAGAGCGTCTGCAGGTCCGCGTCGGGGCAGGTCTTGCGGAACTCGTCCATCACGTAGTAGGCGTCCTCCTGGCAGTAGAAGTAGCACGCCTGGAAGCGGGCGCCGCCGCCGGCCTCGAACCAGCGGATGCCGGCGTCGTAGGCCGCCTTGACGGCGGGCATGAAGTCCTTGGAGAAGACGCGCGCGCCGATGACGGACTGGAATCCGTCGCGGAACGCGGTGCACATCAC
>JAFPUX010000023.1 GCA_017413145.1 Kiritimatiellia bacterium
CGTCGCCCGCGCGATCGGCTCGTGGCCGCTCGTCGTGCGCCCCGGCTTCACGCTCGGCGGCACGGGCGGCGGCATCGCGCGCGACGCCGCGTCGTTCGACGCCCTCGTCGCGCGCGGCCTCGCGGCGTCGCCGACGAGCGAGGTGCTCGTCGAGGAATGCCTCGAGGGGTGGAAGGAGTTCGAGATGGAAGTGATGCGCGACCGCGCCGGCAACGCGGTGGTCGTCTGCTCCATCGAGAACCTCGACCCGATGGGCGTCCACACGGGCGACTCGATCACCGTCGCGCCGATCCAGACGCTCACCGACCGCGAATACCAGGCGATGCGCGACGATTCGATCCGCGTCCTGGAGAAGGTCGGCGTCGCCACCGGCGGCTCCAACGTGCAGTGGGCGGTGAACCCGAAGGACGGCCGCCGCGTGATCATCGAGATGAACCCGCGCGTGTCGCGCTCGTCCGCGCTCGCGTCGAAGGCGACGGGCTTCCCGATCGCGAAGATCGCCGCGCTGCTCGCCGTGGGCTACACGCTCGACGAGCTCCCGAACGACATCACGAAGAAGACGCCCGCGTGCTTCGAGCCGGCGCTGGACTACGTCGTCGTCAAGGTCCCGCGCTTCGCGTTCGAGAAGTTCCCGGGCGCGGACATCGCGCTCGGGACGCAGATGAAGTCCGTCGGCGAGGCGATGGCCATCGGCCGCACCTTCAAGCAGGCGTGGTGCAAGGCCGTCCGCTCGCTCGAGGCGCCCCTGCGCTACCACGACCTCTCGCGCTTCGACCCGTGGTTCCGCCGCGAGCTCTCCGAGCTGGCCGCGTTCAAGGTGTGCCTGGGAAAGGCCGGGAAAACCCTGTTCGCGGCCGCGAAGCGGCCCAACCACCGAACCACCCAACCACCGAACCACCCAACCACCGAACCACCGAACCACCCAACCGACCTCCTCCGCCAGGCGAAGGTCTTCGGCCTTTCGGACGCGGAGATCGCGCAGGCGTGCGGGGTGGGGGAGGAGGACGTCCGCGCGCGGCGTATCGCTCTCGGCGTCCGTCCCGAGTTCCGCGCCGTCGACACCTGCGCGGGCGAGTTCGAGGCCGACACGCCGTACTACTACAGCAGCTACGGGTGGGATTCTCCGGCGGTGCCGGCGGCCCCGGCCGCCGGACGCCGCCGGAAGATCCTCGTCCTCGGCGGCGGGCCGAACCGCATCGGGCAGGGAATCGAGTTCGACTGGTGCTGCTGCCACGCGGCATTCGCGCTGCGGGAGCGGGGGTTCGAGGTGGTGATGATGAACTCGAATCCCGAGACGGTCTCGACGGACTACGACACGAGCGACCGGCTCTACTTCGAGCCGCTCACGTTCGAGGACGTGATGGAGGTCTACGAGCGCGAGGGGTGCGACGGCGCGATCGTCCAGCTCGGGGGACAGACCCCGCTCAACCTCGCCGCGCGGCTCGAGGCGGCCGGCGTGAAGATCCTCGGGACGTCGCCCGCGGACATCGCCCGCGCCGAAGACCGCGACTTCTTCCGCGCCCTCGTCGAGGAGGCCGGCGTGAAGCAGCCGCCGAGCGGCATCGCGCACACGGTCGAGGAAGCGCGCGCCGTCGCCTCGCGTCTCGGCTACCCCGTCCTCGTGCGGCCGAGCTTCGTCCTCGGCGGGCGCGCGATGGCGATCGTCTCGACGCCGGAGGAGCTGGAGAAATACGCCGGCGAGGCCGTCGCGGCCGCCGCCGGCAAGCCGATCCTCGTCGACAAGTTCCTCGACCACGCGGTCGAACTCGACGTCGACTGCGTCGCGGACGGCACGCGGTGTGTCGTCGGCGCGATCCTCGAGCACGTCGAGGCTGCCGGATGCCACTCCGGCGACGCCGCCGCGGTCACGCCGCCGCGCTCGCTCTCGCCCGAGGTCCTCGCCGAAGTGGAGCGCATCGCGCGCGTCTTCGCCGACCGCCTGCACGTTGTCGGGCTCATGAACATCCAGCTCGCCGTGCGGCACGACGAAGTGTGGATGATCGAAGTCAACCCGCGCGCCTCGCGCACCGTGCCGTTCGTTTCGAAGGCGACCGGCATCCCGCTCGCCGACGTCGCCTCGCGCGTGATGGCCGGGGAAACGCTCGACGGAATCGGCCTCGCATCGGCGCCGTTGCCGCCCTACCACTGCGTGAAGGAAGCGGTCTTCCCGTTCGCGCGGTTCCCGGGGGCGGACGTCGCGCTCACCCCGGAGATGAAGTCGACGGGAGAAGTGATGGCAATCGACGCCGACCCGGAGATCGCCTACTTCAAGAGCCAAGTCGCGGCGGGGAGCCCGCTGCCGAAGGGCGGCGACGTGTTCGTCTCGCTGCGCGACGAGGACAAGTCCGAGGGCGTGGAGCTCGCGAAGGAGCTCGTGCGGCTCGGCTACGGCATCTGCGCGACGCTCGGCACCTCGACCGCGCTGTGGGGCGCGGGCGTGGAGTCGAAGGCCGTCTTCCGCATCTCGCGCGGACGCCCCAACGCGCTGGACCTGCTCCGCAAGCGGGCGGTCGGATGGATCGTGAGCACCGCCGAGACGGGCCACGAGGCGACCGCGGACAACGCGCGCCTGCGCACCGCGGCGACGGCGGCGGGCGTGCCGCTCACAACGACCCTCGCGGGCTTCCGCGCCGCCGTGGCGGGCCTCGCCGAAAACGGCCCCGCGGGCGAAACCGCCGTCCGCTCCCTTCAGGAGTGGCACGCCCTCCTCGCGCGCCCGGCCTGAGCGCGTGGCGCGCCGGTCCGGACGCGGAGTTTCCATTTCTTGTCCGGGGTTTCATTTTCTGTTGCTTGAACCGGGGCGCGGAAGCGGCTAGAATCCGCGCGCCATGAAAGAAAACGAATCCCTCGCCGTTCCCCTGTTGCGCGACATTTCCACCGCGGTCGCGCGCGAGCGCAACGTCGGGAAGTTGCTCGGCCAGGTGCTCGAGATCGCCGAGAAGCGCCTCGGGATGGTGCGCGGGACGATCGCGCTGCTGGCGGGCGACGAACTGCGCATCGAGGCGTCGACGCGTTCGCTCAACGCCGAGGAGCGCGCGCTCGGTCGCTACCGCATCGGGGAGGGGATCACCGGCCTCGTCGCGAAGACGGGCGCCGCGGAGGTCGTCCCGGACGTCCGCAAGGACCCGCGCTTCCTCAACCGAACCAAGGCGCGCGGCAAGGAGGACGCCGTTTCGTTCGTCTGCGTGCCGCTCGTCCACGGCGGGCGCGTCGTCGGCACGCTTTCGGCCGACCGCGAAATCCGCGACGGGGACCGCCCGCTGGAGGAGACCGTCGAGCTGCTCGGCATCGTCGCGAACGTCGTCGGCGAGGCCGCGAGCGCCTACCGCGAACAGCGCGCGGAGCGCGAAGCGCTCGTCGAGGAGAACCGCAAGCTCCGCAGCCTCCTCTCGGAATCGCCCGGGCGCCTCATCGGCGACTGCCCGGAGATGCGCGAAGTCTACGCGCAGATCCGCCAGGTCGCGCCGACGGAGGCGACGGTCCTCGTGCGCGGCGCGAGCGGAACGGGCAAGGAGCTCGTGGCGCGCGCGATCCAGTCGATCTCGCCGCGCAAGGACAAGCCGTTCGTCGTGCTCAACTGCGCCGCGCTTCCGGAAGCGCTCGTCGAGTCGGAACTCTTCGGCCACGAACGCGGCGCGTTCACGGACGCGCGCGAGCGCCGCATCGGCCGCGCCGAAGCGGCGAACGGCGGGACGCTTTTCCTCGACGAAATCGGCGACCTTTCGATTCCGGTGCAGGTCAAGCTCCTGCGCTTCCTGCAGGAGCGGACCTTCTCGCGCGTGGGATCGAACGCGGAGCTGCACAGCGACGTGCGGTTCATCGCGGCGACGAGCCGCAACCTCGAGGAGATGATGGCGCAGGGACGCTTCCGCGAGGACCTCTACTACCGTCTCGCGATCTTCCCGATCGCCGTGCCCGACCTCGCCCGGCGCGGCGGCGACGTGGTGCTTCTCGCGCGGCACTTCCTCGAAAAGGCGTGCCTCAAGTACGGCAAGAAAATCGACCGCTTCTCGCCTCCCGCGCTCGACGCGATGCAGGCCTACGCGTGGCCGGGCAACGTGCGCGAACTCGAAAACTGCGTCGAGCGCGCGGTCCTCACCGCCCAGGACGGCTGCATCCGCACCTACAACCTCCCGCCCGCGATCCAGGGGCCGGAGTTTGCGGAGGACCCGTTCCGCCCGGACGCCCCGCCGCGCACGCTCGACGAGCAGCTCGACGCGCTCGAGCGCCGCATCCTCGAAGCGGCCCTCCGCCGCCACGGCGGCAACCGCTCCGCCGCCGGCCGCGACCTGGGCGTCTCCCCGCGGATGATGAACTACCGCCTCAAGCGCCTCGGCATCGGCGCCCGCCCCGCGGACGCGTAGCCTCCGCGGCAGCCGTATCCGTTTCAATTCCACCGTAGACAAAACTTATGCAATCGTCCGCTACCGGAGCGGCGTTTTGCAATAAATCACGCACGGTGGAATCAACTCCGCGGACTCCGCGGACTCCGCGTGAGGTTTTGGCTCTGCGGCCTCCGCGTGAGATCCAGCGGGCGGGGGCGGGCGGCTATGTCCGGGCGGAGACTTCCTTCTCGGCCTTTTCCGCGAGCTTCGCGTGGCCGAACTGGCGGAGGCCAAGGATGAAGACGTCCTGTCCGGTGCGGCAGGTGTCGAGGAGCCGCAGTCGGTTGCCGCTCCGCCAGTCCGAGAGTCCGAGGTAGTAGAACTGCTTCAGGTTTTCGGCGATGACGAACGGCGTGTGGCCGTGCTTGAGGCATTCCTTCAGGAGGATCAG
>JAFPUX010000177.1 GCA_017413145.1 Kiritimatiellia bacterium
ATCGAGGCGCTCTACATCGCGACGGACGCGCCGAGCCACGGCGAGGAGCCGTCCTTCTCGAAGAGCTGCCGCGGGTGGTCGAGGCCGGTGCCGTAGAGGTAGCGGTTGTCGGCGAAGGGGCGGAAGGGCTTGCCGGCGGAGACGCTTTCGCGGACGTCCGCCGCGAGCTTCCCCAGGTCGAGCGGGCGCAGGACGAACGAGACCTTCGCCGCGTTGCGGTGCGAGAAGGCCACGACCGGCGGGTGCGCCGGCGTCTGGAGCGCCTGGCGGTCGTCGAGGTCGACGCGCGGGCCGACGATCTGCGCGACCGTGTTCGACCTGGAACCGCCGGCCGCGCGGAACGCTTCCGCCGCCTTGTCGAGCTGGAGCCGGTCGAGGCGGAACTGCCCGAGCAGCGAGAGCTCCTCCGGCTCCGCGGGCCGGCCCGCGTCCGGGCGGAGGAAGCGAGCGGGGTTCCAGTCGTCGGGGACGCGGAAGCGGCGGGCGCCGCGCGCCGTCCACGCGACCGACTCGTCGTCGCCGAGGCCGGAGACGCCGAGCGCCGCGTCGAGCGCGTCCGCGTCCGGGAAGTGCGCGGCGAGCGTGCGCGGCGAATACTGCTCCGAGAAGTAGTCCGCGAGCATGCACGACTCGAACGAAGGCTCGGGTTCGAATTCGCCCCATTTGCGGGCTTCCGCCTCCCATTCGCGGTATGTCGCCGTCGCGCGGCGCAGCGCCCAGCGCCAGCGTTCGCCGTCCGTCTCCGCGGCGTCCCAGCTCTCCGGGAGCGCGTGGAAGAGCGGGTCGCCGTTCGCCCCGACCGGCGCGGGCGCGGACGCGTGCGACCCGCCGCGGTCGCGCTCCGGCTCCGGGAGCGCCGAGAAGTCCGTTTTCTCGAAGAGCCGCCACGCGCGGTCGCCCGCGCGGCCGGAGCGCAGGGCGAAGGCGAGCTCGCGGAAGAACTCGACGCGGACGTGCCGCGCGTGCGGCAGCCTCTCGACCGCGGGCGCGAGCGGCAGCAGGATGGCGACCGCGCGGACGCGGTCGCGCTCCGCCGTGTCGAGCATCTTGCTGCCGCCCCATTGCCCGCGGAGGAAGACGCCGTCCTGCACGGAGGCCCAGTGCGGCGAGGTGCGGAAATGTCGCGCCGCCGCGACCGCGACCTCCGGGTTGTCCGGATGCGCCGCGAGCGCCTTCTCGACGGGCTCGTCGACGCGGCCGTGCTCGCCGAGGCGGTGGAGGCAGTCCACCGCGCACGCCATCGCCGCGACGGCGTTCGAGGAGGAGAGCGCCTCCTCGTAGAGCGGGAGCGCCTCCTTCCAGTTCGCTTCGGCGGCGAGCGCCCTGGCGCGATCGAAGGCGGAGGTTTCGGCGAGCGCCGGAAGGGCGGCGGCGAAAAGGAGGATTGCGATGCGTTTCATGGGAGGCTGGAGGTGGTGGAGGGTCTCAATGGAAAGGAGTCGTCGAAGGGATTTTTCCGCGAAAGCGTCGCCAATTCTAGCACAAATCGTTTTACGAGTTGTCATGGAATTGTAAAGATTTCGTGTCGGGGTCTTTCGCCCGCGCCGGCGCGGGCGAGGAGCGGGAGAAGGACAAGGCGGTTCATGGCGGCGACGATGGTTTACATGCATTAATACGAACGGCGGGCTCCGGTTTTCCAGAAAAAGTTTCGGCGCCCCCGGCGGACGGCGCGGAAGGAACGAGCGGGAGGATTTCGTCCAGTACGTCGCCGAGGCGCGCGGTGGCGTCGGACGCGAGGACGCGCAGGACGAGCCAGCCGTGGCGCTGGAGCGCAAGGTCCTTCTCCCGGTCGCGTCGGTAGGCGCTTTCGGAGAGGTGCTGCGCGCCGTCGAGCTCCACGGCGAGCCGCGCGTCGCGGCAGAGCAGGTCGACCTCGATCCCCGGCGCGCCGCCGAGCGGGATTGGCAGGAACGCGTTGAGCGCGAAGCGCCCGCGCGTGGCGGGGAGCGTCTCGAGCCGCCGGAAGAGGAACGCCTCGGCGGCGCTGCGGGCGCGGAGGATCTCCGGGACGCCGTTGGGCGGACGCGTCCACGCGGCGCGGACGAAGAGCTCCGCGAGCTGCGCGTCGGCGCCGTCGGCGCAGAGGCGGCGCGCGCTTTCGCCGTACGTGTCGCCCCAGAGCGGGTCGACCGGGACGGCTACCTGCGAGGGCCACCCCGCCACGGCGTTCACCGGCAGGCGCACGGCGTAGCCGATCGCCGCGTAGGCCTCGACGCGTTTGTCGAACATCCGCGAGAGCGCCGGCACGCCGAGGTCGGCGTAGTCGACGATGCGGACCTCCCGCTTGCCGTCGTACCGCCGGTGCAGGCGCCCGGCGTACTGCGCGAGCCGGCCGCGCCACGAGAGCGGCGTCGCGAGCAGCAGCGTGTCGAGCCGCGCGTCGTCGAACCCCTCGCCGAGCAGCGGCCCGGTCGCGACGAGCACGCGCCCCTCGCCGGGCGGAACGGCGGCGATCGCGGCCG
>JAFPUX010000178.1 GCA_017413145.1 Kiritimatiellia bacterium
CGCGCCGCCGGCGCGGGCGCGGCGGGCTTGGCCGCCATCGGCTTGATGGCGATCGGCTTGATGGTGATCGGGGTGATTTTCGGTGCGTCTGCCATGGGAGGCCCTTTCGGTCTGAAGGTCTGTAAAGTCTGAAGGTCCGAAGGTCTGAAACGGTTTGCGACTTTCGAACGCCGCCGCGGAGCGGGCTTAAACCGCCATCACTTCGGCTTCCTTGGCCTTGAGCGCGGCGTCGATCTTGCCGATCGTCGCGTCCGTGGCCTTCTGGATGTCGGCGAGGAGGCGGTCCAGGTCGTCTTCGGTGATTTCGGAAGCCTTCTGCGCGGCCTTGGCCTTGTCGTTGGCCTCGCGGCGGACGTTGCGGACCGCGACGCGGGACTCTTCGGACATGCGGGAGGCCACTTTGACCATCTCCTTGCGGCGCTCCTCGGAAAGCTCGGGGATCGGCACGCGGATCTTGCGGCCGTCGGAGACCGGGGTGACGCCGATGTTGGCGGCGAGGATCGACTTGACGATTTCGCCGGCGACGGAGGGGTCGTAGGGGGTGATGGTGATCAGGCGGGGCTCGGGCGTGGCGATGTTGCCGAGTTCGCGGATGCGGGTCGGCGCGCCGTAGTAGAGCGCGGTGATGTTTTCGACGAGCGCGGGCGAAGCCTTGCCGGTACGGAGGCCGTCGAGCTGCCCCGAAAGGGCGTGGAGGGCGCCGTCCATCTTGGACTGGGCTTCGGTGAGGATGGGATTGGCCATGGTTGGGTGGTTGGGTAGTTAGGTGGTTCGGTGGTTGGATGGTCGGCGGCTAGCCGAAAACGGGCGGCGCGTCCGCGCCGTCGACGAGCGTGCCGACCTTGGCGCCGGCGACGGCGCTTTCGAGCGCGCCGTCGGCGAAGAAGTCGAGGACGAGGATGGGAATCCGGTGTTCCTCGCAGAGGGCGAAGGCGGCGGCGTCCATGACGCGCAGGCCGCGCCGCATCGCGTCCGCGTAAGTGAGGTGGTCGAGCTTCTTGGCCGACGGGTCCTTCTTGGGGTCGGCGGTGTAGACGCCGTCCACTTTCGTGGCCTTGACGAGCACGTCCGCGCCGATTTCGCGGGCGCGGAGGGCGGCGCAGGTGTCGGTGGAGAAGAGCGGGTTGCCGGTGCCGGCCGCGAAGAGCACGACGCGGCCCTTCTCGAGGTGGTGCAGCGCGCGGCGGTGGATGAACGGTTCGGCGACGCCCTGGCAGGGAAAAGCCGTCATCACGCGGGCCGGCAGGCCGTCCTTTTCGATCGCGTTCTGGAGCGCGAGCGCGTTGATGATCGTGGCGAGCATGCCCATGTAGTCGCCCGCGCAGCGGTCGATGCCGAGCTCCTCGCCGGTGGCGCCGCGGAAGATGTTGCCGCCGCCCAGGACGATCGCCACGTCCGCTCCCATGTCCTTGACGGCCTTGACCTTCGCGGCCATCTTCGCGACGACGGCCGGGTCGATGCAACGGCCGGACGCGCGGTCGAGGAGGACTTCGCCGCTGAGCTTGAGGAGGACGCGTTTGTATTTCGGGGACATGGGGGAAACCGGCGGGGGCGCGGAACCGTTTTCGCGCGGACGCCCTAATTGAAGCAAAAATCGCGCGCGAACGCAAGCCGGAATTTCCGCGCGCGCGAAACCCGTTCAAGTGGGGAGGTATGCGACCGGGGACGATTTATGCCCTTCGGGCGAGGGAGGCGCAGCCGAAAAACCCAGGGCCGTGCGGGCGGGGCGGACGAGGCGCGTTCCGGGCCATCGCCGCCCTGTATCGTCCGGATCTCGCAGTTTCGCCGCCCGAAAAATCAAATACGGTTGGAATTCAATGTTTTCAGTCATTTCCGGGACCGCCCAGACGGGACGGAGGACGGCGGAGACGAGGCCCGAGGGCGAGCGGCGGAGCGACGGCCGGGAGATGCGAGGCGGGATGTGGCGCGAGCGCGAGGCGGGCCGGGCAAAGGCGGCGAGGAAACGAGCCGCCGGACGGCCCGCATCGCGCCGCGTCCGCGCCCGCCGCGCGCTCCCGGCCCCAAGCGGAGGCCGCGCTGCCGCAAGGGCCGAGTCGCAGCCGTCCGACGGCCCGACTCCGATCGCGTAGCGGAGCGGAGCCCAGCCGAGCGACCCCACATTCGGGAACAGCTTCTCGAGAGCCGACGCCGCCGTCCGCCGCAGGAGCGCCGGCGCATGCCCCACCCGATTCCCGACAGGCTGCGTCCGCGCCGCAACGGGGCGCGCCGACGCTACAGCGCGGCGGGGAGCCGGGCCGCGAATTCCGCCGCGGACAGCGGCACGACCGTGCACGCGCCGATCCGGTCGAGGAAGACGAACCGGATCGCGTCGCCGTCGCGCTTCTTGTCGGACCGCGCCGCGTCCGCGAGCGCCGCGGGGTCGACGCCTTCCGCGGCCTGCGCGAGGCGCGTCGGCAGCGAGAGCTTCGCGAGCAGCGCCTCGACGCGCGCGGCCGTGCCGGGCTCCGTCCGTCCGAGCGCTTCGCCGAGCTTCGCCGCGGCGACCATGCCGATCGCGACGGCTTCGCCGTGCGCGAGCGTCCCGTAGCCGAGGACCTTTTCGACCGCGTGGCCGACCGTGTGGCCGAAGTTGAGCGTCGCGCGCAGGCCGCTTTCGCGCTCGTCCGCGCTCACGACCGCCGCCTTGTGCGCGGCGGCCGTCCGGACGACGTGTTCGACGTCGCCGTCCGCAAACGGCGCGCCGGCCTTTCCCTCGAACCACGCGAAGAAGCCCGCGTCGCGGATGCAGCCGTACTTGGCCGCCTCGGCCAGGCCCTGCGCGAACTCGCGCGCGGGAAGCGTCCGCAGCAGCAGCGGGTCGGCCACGACGGCGACCGGCTGGTGGAACGCGCCGGCGAGGTTCTTGCCGCACGGCAGGTCGACCGCGGTCTTGCCGCCGATCGAGGAGTCGACCATCGCGAGGAGCGACGTCGGCACCTGCGCGACCGCGACGCCGCGCATCCACGTCGCCGCCGCGAAGCCCGCCAGGTCGCCGACGACCCCGCCGCCGAGCGCGACGACGAGGTCGCTCCGCGCGATCCCGGCGCCGTGGAGGAAGTCCCACAGGTCCGCGAGCGCGCGGACGTTCTTGGTCGCCTCGCCCGCCGGCACCTCGCGGACCGACGCGCGGAAGCCCGCCGCTTCGAGCGACGCG
>JAFPUX010000179.1 GCA_017413145.1 Kiritimatiellia bacterium
CGGATTTCCGCGTCGCGGCCGATCACGGGGTCGAGCTTGCCGGCGCGGGCGAGCGCCACGAGGTCGGTGCCGTATTTCTTGAGCGCCTCGTACTGCTCCTCGGGCGTGTCGCTGGTGACGCGCTGGTTGCCGCGGACGGCCTTGAGCGCGGAGAGAACCGCGTTCTCCGTGACGCCCGCCTTGCGGAGCGCCTCCGCGACGCCGGACTCCTTCGCCTCCGCGGCCATCGCCAGGAGGACGTGCTCCACGCTCACGTAGTCGTCCTGCATCTTCTTCGCGCGCTCGCCGGCGGCGGCCAGGACGCGGGACAGCTCCTGGGAGACGTAGACCTTGCCCTGCTCGGACGCCGCGCCGGGGCCGGTCACGGACGGGATGCGCGCGAGCAGCGCCCCGACGCGGTCCTTGAGCGCCGCGACGTTCGCGCCGGCCTTCTCGACCAGTTGCGGCGCCAGACCGTCCTCCTGCGCGAGCAGGGCGGCGAGGACGTGCGGGGTGTCGATCGCCTGGTGGTTGCGGGACGCGGCGTCCTGCTGGGCCGCCGCGATCGCCTCCTTGACCTTCTGGGTGTATTGTTCGTTCATGGTGAAAACTCCTTTGCCACGCAGGGAAGCAGGGGCCATGCCACGCAAAGAACACCGCCACATGCGACAAATTGCCCCAATTCAAACCTCCGGCGAGACAATTCCGCACGCGGAGTCCGCGGAGTCTGCGAAGCCTGTCCCCCTAATCACACCGTGGAAAAATCACGCGGAGTCCGCGGAGTTCGCGGAGCCCGTCTACTGCAATCACACCGTGGAAAAATCACGTAGAGTCCGCGGAGTTCGCGGAGCCCGTCCACTGCAATCACACCATGGAAAAATCACGCGGAGTCCGCGGAGTTCGCGGAGCTTGTCCCCGCCCGCCCCGGACGATGCGGGCGGGGTGGCCGGCGCATTTGCGCCCCCGCCCCGCTCCGCCAATCCGCGATTCAGAAAACCCAGCTCCTGGGGACGAGGCCGTCGTAGAACATCGGCCACTGGTGCGAGCCGAAGAGGACGTGGTCGAGGAAGTGCGGGATGCCGCCGCGCCCGAGGAAGAGGTGCGCGCGGTCGGCGCGCGAGGCGTCGCGGTGCAGCGCATCCAGTTCCCGCCCACCGACGTCGTTGCGGCGGGCGGCCTCGATCACGCGCCACCACGCCTTCCGGTTTTCGGCGATGCGGCGCAGCTCGTCCGGACTCGTGCCGAAGAAGAACGCGAGGAAGCGGCTGTCGAGGATCTGCTGCGTCCCGCGCCCAATCATCCCCGGACCGTAGCCGCATGCGAAGAGGATGTCCGGCGGGAGCCGCTCCTCCGGGATTGCGGCCTCCGCGGCGGCGAGCAGATCCGCGGGCGGCGGATCGACGGACGCCGGGCGAAGCGGCGCCGCGAGCAGATAGAGCGCCCAAACCGCCGCGAAGACCCGCACGGCGGCGGAAAACATGCGCGCGTAGTCGATCATGACCCAGCGGTTGTTTCCGCGCAGGCGCAGGTAGAACGTCCGCGACCAGTGCCGCAGCGTGAACCACCCCGCCACGGGGACGAACGCGTAGAAGCCCCACCACAGGCAGTATCCGCACAGCATCGCGACGCAACCGGCGAGGAAGCTCAGAAAGGCGAGAAACAGCTCGCAAAGCGACGTGTAGCCGTCCGGCCGGCCGCCGTCGAACGAGACGACGCGGAACCAATTGTCGAGTGCGAAGAATTTCGCAAGTCCGGCCGGGAACGCGGGGCGCGCCTCGCGCCCGGCCGGGCGTTGGGTCGCCGCGCTTTGCTCGGTGGTGGATTGATCGGATGTTGGAGTCATGGGTTGAATGGGTTGAATGGGTTGAATGGGTTGAATGGGATTTCACCCTGCATTAGTCGTCCGCGGTGGATCTTTTACGGCGGGTTGTGAATTTGGCGTGGAAGAGCGCGTAGCCGAGCGCGGCGCCGAGGGTGTTGAGGAGGACGTCCTCGACCTGGGGGACGCCCGTGCCGAAGGCCCACTGCAGGACTTCGATCAGCAGGGAGCCGAGGAAACAGAGCGGGACGACCGCGCGGCGCAGGGGCGTCAGCGCGGGAAGGCCGAAGCCGAACGGCACGAAGCACGCGACGTTCCCGACGAAGAGGAAGACGAACGGCACGATTCCCGCGCGCCAGAGGTCCGCGGTCCCCGTGAACGGAACGAGATCCCACCGTCCCGAAAACGGCGCCGCCGGTTCCGTCCACGGCCGCCACACGGCGATGCCGAACAGGAACGCCGCGTACAGCGCAAGGGCGAGGACGGCGGGGCGTTTCATCGCGGGTCCGCGTGGGGGACGGGCTCTGCGCTCTCTGCGGTCTCTGCGTGAGTTTCAGACGCGGCGGGGGCGTTCGTGGCGATGGCGCGGATGCGACGGAGCCGGTCGTCGAGTTCATCCATCCACCTCTGGTTTTCCTTGAATGCCCCTTGCCGGCGAAGCCGATCCTTTTCAATGGCGAAGCGCGCTTCGATCGCGTCCGCGACGCTGTACGATCCCGGTTCCCGGTATGTTTTGTCCGGGTCGGCGCCCGCGCGGGCGACGAGGGCGAGCATCTCGTCGAAATCCTTCTCCGGAACGACGGCGACGGCGGTCAGGGCTTCGGTCGGATCGGCGCCGTGGTCCAGCAGGAACCGGGCGATGGCCTTGGATTTCGCGTAGCGCTCTTCCGGCACGTCCGGCGCGGGCAGGAATCGCACGAGACCGAAACGCGGCCTCGGCTCCAGATTCGCGAGCGCGGCCGCCATCGGCGACAGGTCGACATTGTGCACGTCGGCGCGGTCGAATTCGGAATATCGCGGAAACTGGAAGGCCTTGTTCACGTCGGCTCCGCGTTCGACCAAGGCCGCGACGACGTTCGAGTCGCAAGCGGCGATTGCGACGAATAGCGGCGTGGAACCGTCGTCGAAGACGTAGTTCACGGAGCGGCCCAGTTCGCCGACGGCCGAAACGTCGCCGGCCGCGATTCGGTCGCGCAGGGCGAGAATGCGCGCCGAATCTTCCTGGCTGATGCTGAGCGCCCGCTTCACGTCGCGGCATCCGGCGCCGCCGACGGCGAGGGCGAGGAGGGAAAGGAGGATGGCGGAGCTTTTCATCGCGGGCAAGGGGTTAGAACGGCGCTACCGCGTTCGAGAGATAGACGGTGTCGGACAGTTTTTCGCAGGTGGAAAGAAAGGAATGCGGCGCGGGCTCGGACGGGAACAGGAGCAGCCACGCATAGCGGGCGTGTGAGCCGAACCGGAGCCAGACATAGGGAGGCAGGTCCTTGGCGGGGTCTTTCGGGAGCGCAATGTCTTCCATGAAGCTCGGGAGCTTTTCCGCGAACGGACGCAGTTCCGCGGTTCCCGCCCATTCCGCGGTCGCCCGGAGGAGATGGTTGGACGGGCCCGATTGCCTCCACGCCACCACGACCGCGCAGTCGTTCGTCAGCGCGGCCGGGGACGAAACGGACGCGAGCGCGTTCGTGGCGATGTCGCGAAGATCCTGCTGCGAGTATTCCTTGATGCCGACGACGTAGTTGGCGGCTTTGCCGCAACCGACGGCGACGAGGGCAAGGAGGGGGAGGATGAGGAGGAGGCGTTTCATTTCGGTCGGGGCGGGATTGTTCACAAATCGCAAATGTTCACAATTGTCCACAAATGGCAAATGCAAATTCACGGCTCTGCGCTCTCTGCGTTCTCTGCGTGTGATTCAGACTCCGCGCCCTCCGCGGACTCCGCGTGAGGATTCAAGGAACGGACGGGACGAGCGAGAGCGAGACGGTGCGGACGAGCTCGGACGGCGTGTCGGCGGGGACGGGGACGCGGACGTAGCCGGCGCCGTTGGCGGCGCGGTCGAGCGCGGCTTCGCCGCGGCCGATCTCGCGTCCGTCCGTCGCGAGGAGGCGCACGCGCAGCGTGCCGGCGACGGGCCGTCCGTTGAGCAGGTAGAGGCTCAGCGCGGGCGCGCGGTCGTCGCCGGTGACGCGCCGAACGAGCGTGACGGAGACGCCCGCGGCCTCGAGCGCGGGGTCGTCGACGCGCGTCTCGTAGTCGCAGACGCTCTGCTCGACGCCCTCGCCGACGGCGGCGAAGAACGTGCCGACGTGCTCGCCGACGGCGTGGCCGGCCTTTCCGGCGACGGCCTTCGTGGCGTCCGCCGCGGCGCTTGCGGCGTCGCCCGCGGCGCGTTTCGCGCGCCCGCAACCGGTGGAAAGCAGGACGATGGAGAGAAGGAGGAGGATTTGTTTCATGGTTGAAGGGGTGGGTTGAATGATTGAACGGTTTCAACCTGCAATAGTCGTCCGCGGCGGATTTTTTACGGCAAAGGTGCGAGTGGCGCATCCGCGCCGCGCGGGCGTGATCGGAAAGGCCGCGGCAAGCCGGTCAACGGCGCCAGAAGAAGACGACGAGGATGCACCAAAGGAGAAAAGCGAACAATCCGCCGCCGAGGACGATGCCAAGCAAAAGAGCGACAAGTCGCCGGACGGGATGGTCGGCCGGAGCGGATTTCTCCGCGGACTCCGCGCGATCATCCGCCTCCGCCTCGCGTTCGCGCGGGCCGAGGCCGGAGAGCAGATCGCCGACGGTGCGGCTGCGGGCGAAGAGATTTTCGGGAATCGGGCCGAAGTCGTCGGCCAGGGCGCAAAGCGTCTCCTCGAACCGGAGGTCCGGGAGCAGGAGGATCACGGCGGCAAGGGAATCTTCCGGGAGGAGCGCGCCCAGTCCGTTTCGTTCGCCGCCGTGCTCGACGCACCGCTTGCGAAAGGCGGCCAGGACGGGATTGCACGGGCGCCGGTCGATGCCGAGTTTCAGGCGAAGCCGCAACTGCCGCCGCGCGGCGGCGGCCGCGCGGGCGGCGGCGCCGAAGAACGGGAAGTCGTGGAACGAGCGGTGCCAGTCGCCGTGGCCGGCCGGGTCCGCGAGCGGCGCGACTTCGCCTGCCGCGGTGCGGCGTTCGAGCTCGCGGATGGGGTCGGTCGGTGTCATGGCGCCGCGTCTACCAGAAGCGCCGGAACGGGGCAACTGCGCCACGCGGCCGGTGCCGTGCTTTCCGTGTGTTCCGTGGTTTGGTTCATGGGGTCGGAGATGTGGGGTTCACCCTGCAATAGTCATCCGCGGCGGATTTTTTACGGCGCGGTCAGTTTGTCATCTGCAAGGCGACGATCCCGCCGATCATCGCGAAAATCGCGGGGGTTTCGAGGAAGCCCTGGATGATCATCGTGACGGGGATCGCGCCGCCCTTGCCCCCGGGACCGAGGAAGGTGAAACTCGTTTCGGCCGTCGGGGAGGCGAGCATCTTCGGCATGCGTGCGGCGGCGACGAGCCCCTGCGCGAACGCCATGAGCCCCATGACGTTGCCGGCCACGAAGAAGACGGTTGCCGGTTGGAAGACCGGCTCGCCGGCATTGGACGCCGGTGCCGCCGCGACGAACGCAAGGATCGCGGCGTAGAAGAGCTTCGTGACTGGCGATGCTCCCGTGAGACCGGCGAGCAGTTGCACGAAACCCGGCACGCCGGCGCGGGCGCGGAAGAATCCGCGGAACGCGAAGAAGAGTCCGAGCAAAACGCCGGCGCCGACCGGCAGGAACAGGCGGAGGAGTTCGGGTTTCATGTGGCGGGGTTGCGGAGCGGGGCTAGCGTGCGGGGAGGCGGGACAGGTGTTCGAGTTCGTCGAGGACGCGGCCGGTGCCGCGGATAACAGCGAGCGTCGGATCGTCGGGGGTGTGGACGGGGAGTCCGGTCCGTTTCGCGACGGCATCCGCGAATCCCGGCAGGAGGGCGCCTCCGCCGACGAGCCAGAGGCCGTTCGTCCGCAGAGAGCCGGCATGGTCGGGCGGAACGGCCGCCGCGCACCGGGCGGCGAGCGAGAGGAGCAGCTCCAGGACGGCGGAGGTCTCGTCCGGGGCGTTCTCCGGGCGGATCCGTTCCGTGCCGAGGCGCAGCGATTCGCGATGGACGATGCCGGCGCGGCGGACGAGCGCCGCTTCGGCGACGCCCGCGCCGACGTCGAAGACCATCCGCGTCTCTTCGTCCGTGACGTCTTCGCCGGTTCCGATCATCGCCGACATGGACGCTTCGATGATGAACACTTCGCGCGCACCGACGCGGATTGCGACGTTCTTGGCGGCAGCCATCTCCGGAGCGCCGCCGCAGCCGGCGTGGGCGAGGACCATCCGCTCCTTCCGCCGGAAGCCCGTGGCGCCGGCCTTGCGCAGCAGTCCTTTGAGCAGGGCCTCCGCGGCCTCGGGGTCGTGGAGGCTGCCGTCCGCGACCGGGCGGACGAGCTCGCCCGCGCCGGACGCGGCAGCGCGCGGCGCGGCGTCGCCCACGGCGAGGACCTTGCCACGGCGGGTGGGAAACCGCGGATTCCCACCGCCTTCGAAGAGGACGGCGGACGCCTCGTCCGCGACGAGACCGTGCCCTCGGACGAAAACGCGCGTCCGTGCGGTGCCGAGGTCGACGGCGACGTCGAGTCCGCGGAATCGATCCGTCCAGGTCAGTTTCATATGGCGAGGTTCGTTCGGGGTTTCGCTCCGCGCGGGATGCGGCAGGGCATGAAGTATATCACACCCGGCCAGAGCGCGGGGACTACAGGGAGGGTAGCAGAGGTACGGGGGAGGCGTCAAGCGGTCTCTCCTCCGAGGTCTCTTTGGTCAATCACACCGTGAATCAATTTCAAGCGATTCCACCGTAGTTGATTTTTGATTTGTTGAAATAACAGTATGTTGCAACTGTCATCTTGAGGGGTCTGTCCCCATAATTCCGACGACGGGATGCACGCCGCGCGCATCCCTCGCGGGGCTACCGGTTCATCTTCGCGGTGAGGACCATGAGGAAGGCGAGGACGCCGACGAGGACGAGCGTGCCGAGCAGGAGCGCGATCGATTCGACGCGCAGCACGGCGTACATGAGCGCGTAGCTGCCGAGCGTGAGCCCGCCCAGGCCGAGCGCGGCGGCGCGGCGGCGGAAGACCGCCCCCGCGTAGGCGCCGGTCATGCCTGCGACGACGAGCGCCGAGACCGCGTAGGCCGCCGGGAAGGCCATGTGCTCGGAGAGCGAGAGCAGCAGCATCCCGAAGAGCACGAGCGCGAGCGCGGCGACGAAATACTGCACCGGGTGCGCGGCGGTCCTGGCGAGGCGTTCGGCGGCGAGGACCGCGAAGAGCACGACGAGGACGAAGAGCGACGCGTACTTCATCGCGCGGTCGACCTGCTGGTAGAAGTTCGCCGGCAGGACGAGCGAGAGGCCGGATGCCGCGCCGGCGGCGCGGAACTCGTCGCCCCGCCACGACTGCGGGTAGGGGCGGTTGAGCTCCATCACGTTCCACTCCGCCGAGAAGCCGTCCGGCCCGACCGTGCGCGCGTCGGGGAGCGTCTCGCCCGTGAAGCTCGGCGACGGCCACGGCCCGTCGAGCTTGAGCGAGAAGTTGCGTCCCGCCGGCGCGAAGAGCAGGTCGCCGCTGCCGTTCACGATCAGCTCCAGCTCGAAGGGGACGACCGCGCCCGGCGCGAACTTCGCCGGGTCGACCGCCGCGCGGAAGCCCGCGCCCCAGACGTGCGCCGTGCCGGGCTCGACCGGGACCTCCTCGCCCGCCACGACGAGGCGGACGCGCTTGAGGCCCTTGGGGTCCGGGACGCCGACCGAGACGAACGCGCGCTCGGGGCCGGTCTCGTGGCGCCAGACGCGCGGCGGCACGGCGAACGCGCCCTTCATCTTCACCGACGCGCGGTGCAGCACGGCCTGGTAGAGGCCGCGCGAGCGCACCTCCGGCTCGACCGTCCCCGCGGCCGCGAGCTCGTCCGGCAGGACGACCTGCCACGCCGTCTCGCGGCGCGGCGTCTCCTCCGTGCGGCCCTGGACCGTGCGCGTCTCGGTCCAGCGCTCCTCGGCCTCGAACGACAGCGCTGGCGGGCCGATCGTCTGCTCGCCGCCCCACTTCGAGGCGATCTCCCACTGGACGCGGTGCAGCATTCCTTCGCGCGCGGCGCGGACGCCGTAGGTCATCGCGAGCGGGATCTGCACGGCCACGAGGATGCCGCCGACCAGCAGCAGCTTGAAGCCGAGCGACCGGCGCATCGCGCCGGACAGCAAGGAGAAGATGGACGGATGTTCGGGGAGGAGGCGGGGTGTTTCGTTCATGGCGTGGGTGGTTTGATGCTTCACCCTGCCATAGACACGCCGCGCCGCGTTTTTACGGCAGGTCAGCGAAAAAGTGCGAGAAAGCGGGGCAGGAAGACAACTGCACCGATGACGGCGGCGGCGAGAGAGAAGAGGAGGACGGCGCCGGCGGCGGCGTCCTTGGCGCGCTTGGCGAGGGGATGTTGGCCGGGCGACGCGAGGTCGACCGCAGCCTCGAGGGCCGTATTGGCGCATTCGCCGCCGAGGACGAGCCCGATGCAGAGCGCGACGGCGATCCACTCGCCTGCGGAAATCCGGAAGAACGCGCCCAGAGCGACCGCGGCGGCGCCGGCGGCGAGCTGGACGCGGAAATTGCGTCCGCGCGCCGTCGCGCCGATGCCGTCCAGCGCGTGCCGGAAGGATTCGAGGAAGCCGTTCGGGGAAGAATCGGGTTTCATGGCGTGGCGGGGTCTGCCTTCACCCTGCCATAGCCGGTTTGAGCGGAAATTTTACGGTACTATTGTTTTGGGGTGTGGCGCATGCGGCGTAGGTTGAACCGTGAAAAGGATGAAAAGCATGAAGGGCGTGAAAAGGTTTTTGGGGGGCTCGTGCGCGTTGCGCCATAATTCCTGTTACCCAAATCGCGACGGAGAACTTTTAGGTTGCGCCACAATTGGCGTTACCGAAAATTGTGGGGCCATGAACATGACGAACGACGAGAAGAAAACGAACCACCGGCTGATGCGGCGGC
>JAFPUX010000180.1 GCA_017413145.1 Kiritimatiellia bacterium
GGGGTGCACACCCCGCCACGCCGAGCCCGCTCGCGCGCCGCGCGGGCGCCTGGATCATTCCGGCGAAGCCGGCAGGCTCGCCTTGACGCGGAAGAAGCGGCTCTTCCCCGTCCTCTCGCCCCACGGCCCGCCGGGCGCGGGCGCGCCCTGCGTCTCGTAGACGCGATCCGCGCTTTCGCCCTTGCGGATCGTGATCTCCGGCTCTCCGTCCACCATCGCGATGTCGGCGACGAGATCGGCGTCCGCGTCCGCCGGATCGAGGTCGGCCACATAGCACGCCCACACGGGCCGGCCGTTCGCGGCCGAGGCGAGCGCGGCGGCCTCGTAGCCGGACGCCGTCCCGTCGCCGAAGCCGTGTCCGGCCAGCCAGGAATGCGGCACGGGCGCGGGCGTCGTGCGGGTCACGGCGGCATTCGCCTCGACGACGTAGAAGTCCGCCGTCCCGCTCCACGACGTGCCTTCGGCGTCCACGACCGTCACGAGGGTGCGATACGTTCCGGCCGCCGTCGGCGTCCCGGCAACCGTTCCGTCCTCGGAAAGCGCCAGCCCCGGCGCAAAGGTCGCCGGACGGAACACGACATCCCCGCCATCGCCCAGGGCGGCGCCCTGCAAATCACCCGGCAGCAGGAACCGCGCGCCGTCGCCGGCGGAGATGCCGACCGCGCCGGCCCGCGCCTCGTCGCCGTAGGCGAACCGGATCGTGCCGTCCGAACAAAGCGTCGCGGAGAACGAAACAACGGGATCGCTCTCGTTCGGATTTTCCGTGTAGTATCGCGCCGCCCAGCGAATCGCGACCCGTCCGGAAACGGACGAGTCCACGTAGATCGTCTGGAGACTTCCGTCCAGGTCGACCCACAGCGGCGCGATGAGCGCATGCGACTTGAATTCGTTCCTGTCGAACTGCCACCGGGCGAATCCGCCGTCCAGACAGATCGTCCCGTTGTCCGACACCCAGATCGTATCGTAGCTCTCCCCGTAGAACGGGAAGGAGAACGGAAGGGCGACGCTCCAGCAGACATCGTCCTCCGACCAGTCCTGCGCGGCGCCCGTCTCGGCGAACGAATTCGCCGCGCGCGCCATCGCATATCCCGACTTGACCCAAATGTAGGGCTCGGTTCCGCCCGAGACGGCGAACGCGGCCGAATACGGCGTGCCTGCAACGGCGATCGGCAAGTCGACGACGGCCCGGAGGACGTTCGAAGATACGACGTCGAAATACAGCGATTTCACCCCACTGTTGAGCTCGCCATCCGAGCAGTAGACGCCGAGCTCGTGACTGCCGCGATCGGCGGCGGTCGGCGTCCACGTCCACGACGGCCCCGTCTCTTCGAGCGGTTCGCCGTCCAACTGCCACCTGTATGTCAGCGGATCGCCCTCCGGATCGTGCGCCTCGACGGAGAACACGACCGTCTCGCCGATCGGCGTCGTCGCGACATCGAGGTAGTCGTCCCATCCCGGCGTGACGGAGTCGATCACCGGCGCGTGGTTCGGGTTCTCCCGCACTTCGAGCGCGAACGTCCTTTCGAGGCTCGTTCCTTCCGCGTCCGTTACGCGAAGCGCGAAGGCGTAGGTGCCGATGTCGTCCTCTCCGGGCCAGCCGTACAACCCCCCGTATTCGTCAAGGTGGGATGAATACATCCACCCCGGAAAGTCGTCCGCGTCCACGATCTCCCACGTGTAGGGCTCCTCGCCGCCCGAGGCTTCCAGCACCAGCGAATACGAAACCTCGGTCAGCGCGACCGGCAGCGTCGCGTCCGTGGCGATGGCGAGCGGCGTCTTCTCCTGGACGAGGATGGTCCAGGATTGGTATGCGTCCCGCGATCCGTCGGAGACGCGGACTTCCACGATGTTCGTCCCCTCCTGTCCGACGCTCCGCGAGAATGCGTACACCGCGTTCGTGGAATCGCCGTCCTCCAGCCAGTTCCAGTACTCGTTGTAGATGCCCCACGAGTACGTCAGCTCGTCCCCGTCCGGATCGTATGCCACGACGGACAGGTTCGTCGTCGCGCCGGGATCGAGACGGAACCGCGCCGCCGAGGGAGCCCACGACTCGATCACCGGCGCGTGGTTCGGATCCTCCTGCACCTCGAGCGTGAACGTCCGCTCGACGCTCGTCCCCTCCGCGTCCGTTACGCGAAGCGCGAAGATGCAGGTGCCGATGTCGTCCTCTCCGGGCCAGCCGTACAACTCGCCGTATTCGTCAAGGTCGTATGGATCCATCCACGCCGGCCAGTCGTTCTCGTCCACGACTTTCCACGTGTAGGGCTCCTCGCCGCCCGAGGCTTCCAGCACCAGCGAATACGAAACCTCCGTCAGCGCGACCGGCAGCGTCGCGTCCGTGGCGATGGCGAGCGGCGTCTTCTCTTGAACGAAGATGGTCCAGGAATGGTATGCGTCCCGCAATCCGTCGGAGACACAGACTTCCACGATGTTCGTCCCTTCCTGCCCGACGCTCCGTGAGAACGCGTATACTGCGTTCGTGGAATCGCCGGATTCCCACCAGCTCCAGTTCTCGTCGTGAATGCTCCACGAGTATGTCAGCTCGTCGCCGTCCGGATCGTATGCCACGACGGACAAATTCGTCGTCGCGCCGGGATCGAGGCGGAATCGCGCCGCCGAGGGAGCCCACGACTCGATCACCGGCGCGTGGTTCGGATTCTCCTGCACCTCGAGCGTGAACGTCCGCTCGACGCTCGTCCCCTCCGCGTCCGTTACGCGAAGCGCGAAGGTGTAGGTGCCGATGTCGTCCTCTCCGGGCCAGCCGTACAACTCGCCGTATTCGTCAAGGTTGTCTGAATACATCCACCCCGGAAAGTCGTCCGCGTCCACGATCTCCCACGTGTAGGGCTCCTCGCCGCCTGTTGCGGCGATCGGCTGCCAATAGGACACGTCCGTCAGCGCAACCGGCAGCGTCGCGTCCGTGACGATGGCGAGCGTGTCGGCACAGGCGACGGTCGTGGCAAGGGCGCACAGCAAGGATGCAATCTGTTTCATCGTTCTCTTTCCTTCCATCGGCCTTCGGTACAAGCGACTTGGGCAGAAAGCAGATGTTGTGGCGGGGTGCCCTGGCGGGCGGGTTGGGGAAATGCGCCGGAGCGGCGCGGCAAGGGGAAAGGTAGCAGAAACCGCATGCCGGGACAAGCGGTTTATGCGGTCGCGCGGCGGACGAGCGGAGCGAGCTACGACGGGATGCGCGCGACGGCTGTTCCGTCGCGCGCATCCCTCGCGGATCGGGCGAGGGCGGCGAAGCGGTCGCCGCGCTCCTCGAAGGAGCGGAACTGGTCGAAGCTCGCGGTGCCGGGGGCGAGGAGGACGCAGCCCGGACGCAGGGCGGCCGCGTCGCGCGCGGCGGCGGCGCAGGCCCGCTCGAGGTCGCCGCAGTCCTCCGCCGGCAGCGCCGCGCCCCATGCGCGCGCCATCGCCGCGCCGCATTCGCCGACGGCGTAGACCTTCGCCACGCCGAGCGCCGCGAGCGTCTCGCCGCGGAGCGAAAGCGGCTCCTTCAGGCGCCCGCCCGCGACGAGCAGCACGGGCCTGGGCGCCATGCGGACGCTCGCCTCGAGCGCCGCGAGGCTCGTCGCCTTCGAGTTGTCGATCCACGCGACGCCGTCGCGCACGGCGACGGTCCGCATCCGGTGCGGCAGCGGCTCGAACGCGCGGAACGCGGCCTCGATTTGCTCCCGTGTCAACCCCAGCGCGTCGAGCGCGGCCACCGCGGCGGCCGCCGCCGGGCCGAGCACCTCGTTGTCGAAGTAGGATCCCGCCACGCGCCCCGCGCGTCCCGTGGCGGGGTGCTGCACCCCGCCACGCGTCCAGCGCCAGTCCGCCTCGGGTTCCGCGCCGAAGGTCTGCGGCGCGGGGCGGTCGGGGAAGAGCTCCGCGTAGCGCGCGAGCGAGCCGGCCGAGCCGGACGCGGGCAGCAGCGCGACGCCGCCCCGCCCCTGCCCCGCGAAGAGCGAGAGCTTCGCGTCGCGGTACGCCTCCATCGTCCCATGGCGGTCAAGGTGGTCCTGCGACACGTTGAGCAGGATCGCGACCTCCGGCGCGAGCGAGCCGCGCGCCCATTCGAGCTGGAAGCTGCTGCACTCGCACACGGCGAAGTCCGGCGGCTCCTCGGCGTCCGCGAGCGCGCACAGCGGCGTGCCGTAATTGCCGCACGGCTCCGCGGAGAGGCCCGCGGCGCGGAGCGCATCCGCGAGGAGCTTCACGAGCGAGCTCTTGCCCTTGCTGCCCGTGACCGCGACGAGGCGCCCGCGCCACAGCGCCGCGCCGAGGTCGAGTTCGCCGCAGAGGCGCAGCCCCGCGGCACGCGCGGCGGCGGCCTCGGGCGA
>JAFPUX010000181.1 GCA_017413145.1 Kiritimatiellia bacterium
CGACTGCGGCGAGGAGCTGCAGGCCGAGTGGAACGCGCGCGACACGCTCGTATGCCTCGCGCACGACTTCCGGCTGATCTCCCCGGGCATCCTCTTCGACTGCCGCAACGGCTACTACAACGGCCTCTGGGGCGGCGCGGGCCTGCTGCGCCGCGCGCCCTACGTGTATCCCAAGCGCGCCTACGTCGCCTACGCGGTGCTCACGAAGGTGCTGGACGACGTCGCGTTCGAGAAGGCGCTCCCGACCGGCTCCGGCACGGCCTACGCCTACCAGTACAAGCGCGCGGACGGCAAGTGGGTCACGGCGCTCTGGTTCCAGCGCGGCGAGGGCGAGATGGAGGTCGAGTCCGGCGGCGGCACGGTCACGCAGATGTACGGGCGGGAGACGCCGCTCGCGTCCGGCAAGGCCGTCGTGGCGGCGTCCGGCGCGCCGGTGTACCTGACAACGGACGCACCGCTCAAGGGCGTCCGGATCGTCGGTCGCTCCTTCCGCCAGGACGGGGCGCTCGCGGCCCGCGCCAAGGTCGCCTCGGCGCTCGAAAGCGCGGACCTCTTCGAGCAGCCCGCGCCCGACCCGCAGATGGAATCGGCCCACCACGAGTGGTTCCCGTACCTGAAGCCGTCCAAGTACGCGGTGGCGACGGTCGAGGACGAGGAGAAGGGGCCCTGCGTGGAGGTCGCGCTCGACCCCGCGAACGAGAAGGGGTACACCGAGTACGTCACCGAATACACGACGCTGCGCTTCAAGGAGCCGGTGCCGGTCGAGGGCGAGCCCGAGCTGTTGGGCGTCTGGGTGAAGGGCAACTCCAACGGCGGGCAGATCCGCTTCGAGATCGAGGACGCGGACGGCGAGATCTTCAAGAACCTCTCCACCGGGCGCTCGTGGGCGTGCGACATCATGGACTGGCCGGGCAACCTCGCCGTTTCCTTCGACGGCTGGAGCTTCGTCTACCAGACCCTCGGCCCGACCGACCTGATCCCGACGCATTCCCCGGGCCCGTACAAGGAGCAGTGGGCAAGCGGCGGCGGCGACAAGCGCATCCGCTTCCCCATCAAGGTCCGCGCGATCACCGTCGGCTCGTACCGGCACCTTTTCACCCCGCTCGGCTTCGACCTCTCGAAGCCCATCGAAGCCCCCCTCCGGCTCAAGGACCTCGGCGGCGTCTACCGTCTGGAAACGGAGCCGCCGCACGTTCGGCCCCTCCGCACCGGCGCCCCTCCAGTTGGAGGGCTTTGAACGGAGCGGGGTTTCGTGTAGACTTTTGCGACGACGGACAACACCGGAACGATGCAACGGGAGAAATCGAAATGACGGATGCCATCCTTCTCATGCTCGGCACGGGCGTCCTCTGGGCGCTCGTGGGAGTCGTCTTCGGGTCCGCGCCCTCCGACCGGGACCGGATGTTCTCCTTCTTCGCGCTCTACCAGCTGCTTTTCGCGGCGTTCGTCTGGATCGCGCAGCCGCCGACGGCCGCGCCGGCGGGCGAGGTGCTGCGCCTCTCCGCGCTGATGGTGCCGAGCGGGGCGATGGAGATCGCCGCGTTCCTCCTGCTCAAGCTCGCGATGAGCCGCGGCAGCCAGGGGATCGCGTGGTCCTTCTCCCAGAGCCCGATGGCCGTCTCGTTCGTCTGCTCGGTCGTCTTCCTGGGGAATCCGTCGACGGCCCTGCAGTGGACGGGTCTCGCGTTCACGCTCGTCGCGTTGGCGCTCTTCGCGAAGGACAAGCCGTCGACGGGCTCGGCGTCGAACGACGCGGCCTACTGGCGACTCGTCCTCGGCGCGTTCGCCCTGATCGGCGCGGGCGGGTTCCTGAGGCTGATCCCCGAGTACGCCGGCTTCTCGGACGCGACGCTGACCTGGCGCCTGCCGCTGATGTCGCCGATCGGCGCGGTCTTCTGGACGGCCGCGTGCGCCGTGAAACGGATCTGGAAGCCGGGCCTCGTCTGGAAGGTCTCCGTCGCCTGCGCGGCCGTCGTCGCGCTCGGGCAGATCTGCTTCTTCGCGGCGACCAAGGCGGCGTACCCGCTCGGGATCACGTCCCGCGTGATGCCGGTCGCCATCGGGACGTGCATCCTGCTCTTCGCCCTCTGGTGCCGCTTCGTCCGCCACGAGCGGATGTCGTGGGCCGGCTGGCTGGCGGTCGCGGCCGACATCGGCGGCATCGCCCTGCTCTCCTGTGGCTAGGCCCGCCCGGCGGGACTATACGACCGTGTAGTTCCCAAGGCGCGACGCCGTGTGCTAGCATCGAAACCGAACAAACCCGACACCGACCTCCCATGACCTGGTACGACTGGCTGATCCTCGTCCTCCCCGTGTGCTTCGTGATGTACATGGGGTTCTACTCCCGGCGCTACGTGCGCGGCGTGTCCGACTTCCTGTCGGCCGGGCGCCTGTGCGGGCGCTACGTCATCTCGATGGGCGACGTCGCGAACTCGCTCTCGATCATCGGGCTCGTCGGCTACATCGAGATGCGGTACAAGACCGGCTTCTCGGTCGGCTTCTGGAGCTCCATCCTCGCGCCGCTGTGGATCGTGCTGGGGCTGACGGGGTACATCGCCTACCGCTTCCGCGAGACGCGCGCGATGAGCCTCGGCCAGTTCCTGGAGATGCGCTACAGCCGGCGCTTCCGCATCGTCGCGGCGGGCCTGCGCTCGCTCGCGGAGATGCTCGCCAACATGATCATGCCCGCCATCGCGGCGCGGTTCTTCATCCAGATGCTCGACCTGCCGCAGACGTACCACGTCCTCGGGATCGAGTTCTCGACCTACGTCTCGCTCATGGTCCTCTTCCTCACGCTGGCGATCTCGCTCATCTGCTTCGGCGGGACGCTCGCGCTCGTGATCACGGACACGATCCAGGGCATGATCCTCTACCCGGCCATCGCCTGCTTCGTGGTGTTCCTCTTCTGGAAGTTCTCGGTGGGCGGCGAGATCATGCCGGTGATGGCCGACCGCGTGGCGGGGGAGAGCTTCATCAACCCCTACGACATCGACAACCTGCGGGACTTCAACCTCTTCACGGTCGTGATCGTTGCGGTTTACGCGACGGTGATGAACCGCGCCAACTGGATCGGCGCGGGCTACTCAACCGCCGCGAAGAGCGCGCAGGAACAGAAGATGGCGGGCCTGCTCGGCAACTGGCGCAACGCGATCATCAACGTGTTCTACGTGCTGATCGCCGCGGCGCTGATCGCCTTCCTGAACCACAAGGACTTCGCGTCCGAGGCCAACGACGTCCGCAAGGACCTCGCCGTCCGCTCGGCGGACGCCGTGTTCAAGAACACGTCGGACGACCCGTCCAACACGGACCCGCACTCCCGCGAGGTCGTCCGGGCCGCCGTCGCGTCCGTGCCGCCGCAGGTGCACGTGATCGGCGCCGATCCGCCGCTCTCGCAGGACGCGAACCTCGACACCGCGTTCCTCGACGTCGTCCACGGGGCGCTGAAGGACGACGCGCGCGCCCGGAAGACCGCCGAGCTCGACGCGGCGGGCGTAGCCGGCGAGGAGCGCGAGAAGGCGCTCATCGACGCCGAGGGCAAGGCCAACGACGCCTTCCAGCAGTGCCGCACGCTCTACTACCAGCAGAACCTCTCCGTCACGATGCGGGCGCTGCTGCCGCCGGGGCTCTTCGGCCTCTTCGCGCTGCTGCTCTTCCTGGCGATGCTCTCCACGGACGACACGCGCATCTACAGCGCCGCGCTCACGCTCGCGCAGGACGTCGTGCTGCCGCTGAAGAAGAAGCCCTTCACGCCGCGCGGGCACCTCTGGATGATCCGCATCGTCTCCATCTGCATCGGCGTCTTCTTCCTGGCCGGCTCCTACTGGATGAAGCAGATGGACTACTACAACATGTTCGTCGTGCTCGTCTGCGCGATGTGGGAGGGCGGCGCCGGCGCGATCATGACCTTCGGGCTCTACACGCGCGTCGGCACGACGGCCGGCGCGTGGACCGCGCTCGTCACGAGCGTCTCGCTGAGCGTCTCCTACGTCTTCGTCCAGCTCAAGTGGGCGGAGACGGTCTACCCGGCCATCGCCAAGGCGGGCCTCGTCGAGTCCTTCGACCGCGCCCTGCGGTGGCTCTCGTCGCCCTTCGAGCCGTACATCCACTGGCAGATGGACGCCGTGAAGTGCCCGGTGAACGCCATCGAGTTCAACTTCTTCCTCTCGGTGCTCTGCGTCATCCTGTACCTCGGCGTCTCGCGGCTCACGTGCCGCAAGCCGTTCAACCTCGACCGCATGCTGCACCGCGGCAAGTACGGCCTCGGAGAGAAGCGCGAGATCAAGCAGAAGTGGACGCTGCGCACCGTGTTCTCCAACCTCATCGGCATCACGCCGGAGTACACGAGGGGCGACAGGGCGATCGCCTGGGGCGTCTTCCTCTACAGCTTCGTCTACGGCTTCCTCCTGGCCTTCGTGGGTGTCGTCGTGTGGAACGTCTTCCAGCCGTGGCCGGTCGAG
>JAFPUX010000182.1 GCA_017413145.1 Kiritimatiellia bacterium
CGAGACGCCGGCGCTCCGCGTCGCGCGCATCGCGTTCGGCGCGGCGGCGTTCGAGCGCCTCGCGGCGGGCGTCCGCGCGGGCCAGGTAGTCCGCGTCCAGGTCGGTGCGGCCGGCGATCGCGCGGTCTTCGGCGGCTTCGAGGAGCCGGTCGCGGCGGTCGCGGCGCGCGCGGAGGACGTCCGCGACGGTTCCGAACCCGACGGAGAGCAGCAGGAACAGCAGCGCGAGCGAACCGTAGAGCGCGGCGGCGCCGGGGACGCCGAGCCATTCGGCGACGGGCGCGCCGTCGTGGTGGAAGAGCCAGCCCACGCCGCCGCCCGCGTTCGGGGCGGCGTTCAGGCGGTCGGACGAAAGCAGGGGTTCGAACGTCCCGTTGAGGAACTGCGCCAGCGCGCAGAGCATGAGGAAGAGGCCGAGCAGCCACAGCGGGCGCCAGCGCAGGTGGCGGCCGCAGAGCATCAGCACGGCGATCGCGCCGGTCGCGAACGGCAGCAGGAACCCCGGAAGGCCGAAGAAGAGGATCGTCCCCCAGGCCAGGTGCGCGCCGAGGCGGCCCATCCAGTTGGCGGCGACGCGGCTCGGCGGGGCCTGGACCGCGGCGACGTCCGCGGCCTGGTAGGAAAAGAGCGCGAAAAGCGCGACGACGGAGACGAACAGCAGCGGCACCGCGACGAACCGCCACGCCACGGGCGGCGGCGGTTCCGCGCGGCGCGGCGCGGTTCCGGCGCCGGCGTCGGTCGAAAACAGATCGTCCATGGGGGCGGAGTCTACCACACCGCCGCCCGCGTGCGCAAGGCCGCCGCCGGAGCGGGCCGCTTGCCGCGCGGCCCCGGTTCTGCTAGACTCCGGGCGCGAGGCACCCAACCATGGAAAACACGCAATCCCCAACGGCGTCCGCCCGTCCGAAGCGGATGAACCTGAAGCAGTTCGCGGTCTGGACCGCCGCGCTCGTCGTCGGCGCCGCGCTCGGCTCGATCGGCTATGCGCCGCTCGACCGGTTCATGGACTTCGTCGCGTCGGCCTACACGCGGCTGTTCAAGTTCGTCGCCATCCCCACCGTCGCGCTCGCGATCCTCACGGCGATGGCGTCGCTCGGCGAAGGGCGCGCGATGGGCCGGATCTTCGCCAAAACGCTGTCCCTCACCGTCCTGACCTCGTTCATCGCCGCGCTCGTCGGGCTCGGGCTCTACCTGCTCGTCGCCCCCGGGGCGATCGACGCGGCCGCGATCGAGGCCGTGGCCGGGGACGCCGACGCGATGTCGCAGATCTCCCGCGCGCCCGAGACGGTCTACGGACACGTCCTCAACGCGATTCCGGACAACCTGGTCAACCCCTTCCTCACGGGCAACGTGCTTTCGATCGTCCTCATTTCGGCGGCCGTCGGCGTCGCGATCGCGATCCTCGGCCGGAAAAGCGACAACGTGAAGGCGCTCCACAAGGCGCTGTGCGGCCTGCAGGAGGTGTTCTTCGGCATGATCAAGGGGCTCATCTGGGCCCTTCCCGCCGGCATCGTCGCCTTCGCCGCGCAGCTCGCCGCGCAGGTGTCGGCGGGCGTCGTCGTCGGGTCGATCGGCAAGTACGTGCTCGTCGTCCTGGGCGGCAACGTCCTCCAGTTCTTCGTCGTCCTGCCGCTCGTCTGCGCGTTCAAGGGCGTCAACGGCTACCGGGTCATGCGCCAGATGGCGCCGGCGCTCCTGATGGCTCTCTTCACGAAGTCCTCCGCCGCGACGCTGCCCGTGACGGTCGCGACGGCCGAGCAGAACATGAAGGCGAAGCCGTGGGTCGCCCGCTTCATCCTGCCGCTGTGCTGCACGATCAACATGAACGGATGCGCGGCGTTCATCCTCGTGACGTCGCTCTTCACGATGCAGAATTCGCCGGACTGCACGGTCGCGCTCACGCTGCCGGCGATGCTCGTCTGGTGCGTGATCGCCGTCCTTTGCGCGATCGGCAACGCGGGCGTCCCGATGGGCTGCTACTTCCTCACGCTTTCGCTCATGGCCGGCGTCGGCGGCAACCTCATGATCCTCGGCGTCATCCTGCCCATCTACACGATCATCGACATGGTCGAAACGGCCGAAAACGTCTGGAGCGACTGCTGCATCTGCGCGATCGTGGACAAGGACCTCCGCGGCGCGGAGGCCGCATGACGGACGGACCCGCGATCGCGGTGCACGGGCGCGACGGCGACTGCCCGGTCGTCGTCCGGCGCGGCGCGCTGGACGCGCTCGGCGCGACCGTCGCGCCGCTCG
>JAFPUX010000183.1 GCA_017413145.1 Kiritimatiellia bacterium
CCGCCGCGGGGTCCTGCACGCGCTCGGCGCCGTCGCGGTCCTGCTCGCCGTGGCGGTCTGTTTCGCGATCCGGTTCGCCGCGCTCGGCCTGCCCGAGCCGTGGGTCGATTCGCTTTCCGAAGCCCTCTCCTCCGACGTGTATTCCGTCGAACTCGCCGGCGTGTCGTTCTCGCTCGCGCCGATGGAACTGCGCGTCGACGAGGCGCGCGTCTACGCGAAGGGATCCGTGCAGAAGCCCGTCGTCCGCGCCGCCGGCGCGCGCATCCGCCTGCGGCCGCGGCGGTCCGCGCCCTACGCCGAATGGATCCGCGAAATCCGCGTGCGGTCCGTCGTCGCGGCGCTGCCGGAAGACGGGCTGCCGGAAACGTCCGCCGTTCCGGACGGCGGGACGTCGTTCGCCGTCGCCGACTTCCCGGCCGTTCCCTTCTCGTGCCGCCTGTCCGACGTCATGGGCCTGCGGACGCACTCCGTGTCGGGCACGATCTCCTGCCGCGGCGGCGTCCTGCGCGTCGACGGCGCGGGCTGCGACCTGCACGAACCCCGCGAAGCGCGCCAGCACATGGACGGGTCCTTCGAGTGCGACACGGCGAGCCTCTCGATCAAGTCGCGGGGCCGCGGACGCCTCGACCCGGCCAAGCTCGACGCGCTGCTGCGCGCCGTCGGCGCGCCGTCCGTCGCGGACGAAATCGCGAAGTTCTCCTTCGCGGCCGCGCCGCCCGAAGCGGAGGCGGTCCACGTGTACGACCCGGAGGCCGGCGTGCGGTCGCTCGACATCGCGCTCCGCGCGGACGCCGGCGGCTCCTACAACGGCGTGCCCTTTTCCGGCGCGGAGGCGCGCCTGCGCGTGTCGGGAACGGAGGACTGGGCGAAGCTCGAAGTGTCCGGCCTGCGCGTCCGCCGCCCCGAGGGCGACGCGCGCGGCGACGTCGAAATCGATCTCGCGGACGGGACGATCCGCCTCGACGCGACTTCGACGATGGACCCCAAGCGGGCCCTCGTCATGATCGGCGCGTTGCCGAACGCCGACGACCTGCCCCTGGACTTCGACAACCCGACCGACGTCCGCGCGCTCGGCACGTTCGCGCTGCGCCGTGGAGACGGGGAGCGCACCGCGCTCTCGCTGCGCATCGCGTCGGCGGGCGTTTCCGATCCGGACCTGCCCGGGCTCCGGATCGACCGGATCATCGCGGACGGGTGCTTCACCAACGGCGTGTTCGACCTCCCGTTCATCCGCGCCGACGCGCTCGGCGGCGACGCGGACCTTTCGGTCCGGATCGCGTTGCCGTCGGAGGACCGCCCGGAAGCGGAGCTGCACTATTCCGGCACGTTGCGCGGCGTTTCCCACGCGGCGTGGCGGAGCCTGTTCGGCGAAACGGTCGAAGGGGACGAAGGCCGCGCGGACGCGACGTTCTCCATGGACGGCCCGCTCGCCGACGCCGTCTCGATGCAGCCCGTCCGGACGACCGGTTCGCTCGACCTGGACGTGCACGACGTGCCGGTCTTCCGCATCCTCTTCTTCTCCGGCCTGCGCGATTTCCTCTCCCGCAACCTCGCCGCGTTCGACCCGCTCGCCGAGGACCGCCTGCAGCTCCGCGCGCGGATGGCGGACGGCGTCATCCGGATCGAGGACCTCCGCATCGAGGGCGGGGCCATCTCGATCACGGGCGACGGCAACGTCTGGACCGACGGCGTCGTGAACCTCGGCGTCAAGGTCCACCTCATGAACCGCCGGACCTGGATCGGCGCCGGTCTCTACTACCTGTTCTCGCCGTTCTCCTCCATCTTCGCCGTCCGCGCGACCGGCCCCGTCGACAACCCGAACTGGGAATCCGAGGCGCTCTTCATCAGCGGAACGGACGTGAAGCCCCGGCTCCCCGAGAAGCCGTCCGGCGGAAAGGACGCCCCGTGAAATTCGGTTTCCTCAAGATGCACGGCGCCGGCAACGACTTTGTCGTCCTCGCCGACCCGGACGCCCGCTTCCCCGTCGGGGACCCCGCGCTCGTCCGCCGCCTCTGCGCGCCGCACGCCGGCCTCGTCTGCGAAGGGCTCCTCGTCCTGCGCAAGCGCGGCGCGCCCGCCGGCGCGGACCTGTGCATGGTTTTCTTCAATCCGGACGGCTCGCGCGCCGGCATGTGCGGCAACGGCCTGCGCTGCGCCGTCTTCGCCGCGGGCCTCTTCGGCTTCGCCGCCGGCCCCGCCGTCTCGGTCGCGACCGACGCCGGCGTCCTC
>JAFPUX010000184.1 GCA_017413145.1 Kiritimatiellia bacterium
GCCATGAAGACCGACGACCTGGCGGAGGAGCTGCGCGCTCACGGCGCCAGAGCCACTGCCTGCCACGAGATCGACGAGGGCATTGACGCGGCACTGGCCGCGGCCGGGAAGGACGCCGCCGCCCCCGCGCGCCGGATGCACGTGAGGTCGCTGCTTGACGGCGAGGCGGGGGCGGACGACCTGCGCGCCCGCCTGGAGGCCCTCGGCGCGACGGTCCTCCACGCGGCCCCCCGCCTGGACGGTTCGGCGGCCGTCGCCTTGCTCGACGACGACCAGGCCGACCGGGTCGCCTCCTGGCCCGACGTGCAGTGGATCGAGCCCAAGCCCAGCCCCCGCCTGTTCAACGACCAGGCCGCGCGCACCAACATGATGAACGTCGTCCCCGCCTGGAAGTCCCTCGGCTCCGGCGGCCTCGGGCTCACCGGCGCGGGACAGATCGTCGCCGTGGCCGACACGGGCTGCGACAAGGGAAGCCTCGCGGACGTCCACCCCGACTTCGCCGGCCGCATCCTCGCCGGCTACGGCTGGAGCGCCGGCCGATACGCCGCCACCAACTCCTGGGCCGACTACCAGAGCCACGGAACCCACGTCTGCGGCAGCGTCCTCGGCAGCGGGGCCCTGTCCGGCGGCCAGTACCGCGGCATGGCCTACGAGGCCATGCTTGTCATGCAAGGCATGCAGTCGAACCTCTCCGGCCTGCCGTGGGACTTCCAGGACGTCCTGTCCCAAGCCTACGAAGCAGGCGCCCGCATCCACTCGGACAGCTGGGGATACGGCCCCGACTACGCCGGCGAATACTTGGACGACGCCATTTCCGTCGACGAATTCACGTGGCGGAACCAGAACTTCCTCGTCTTCTTCGCCGCCGGCAACTCCGGCATCGACGCCGACACCAACGGCGTCATCGACGCCGGCAGCGTCACGCCGCCGGGAACCGCCAAGAACTGCATCGCCGTGGGCGCCGCCGAAAACTACCGCGACCTGCCCCCCACGAACAGGTACGCGTATACGTATGGCGGCAAATGGCCGGGCGACTACCCCGCCGCCCCCATCTTCGGCGACCGGGTTTCGCAGACCGCCGCCCCGCAGGGCCTGGCCGCCTTCTCCAGTCGCGGCCCCACGGTGGACGGCCGCATCAAGCCCGACGTCGTCGCCCCCGGCACCGACGTCGTCTCCGTCCGCGGCCGCTTCGCCGAAGACACGTGTTGGGGCGTCTTCGAATCCAACACCAACTACATCTACTCGGGCGGCACCAGCATGGCCACCCCGCTCACGGCCGGCGCGGCCGCGCTCGTCCGGCAGTGGCTGGTGGACCGCCAGGGCGTGGCCGATCCGTCCGCCGCCCTCGTGAAGGCCCTCCTGGTCAACGGCGCGCGCGACATGACCCCCGGCCAATACGGCACCGGCGCCTTCCAGGAAATTTCCGGCCGCCCCGACTTCTCCCAGGGCTTCGGGCACGTCGATCTCTACGGCTCGCTCGAACCCGGCGAAGGCCGCGTCCTCTCCTTCTCGACCAACCGGCTCGCCGCCACCGGGAGCCGCTTCTCCACCCGGATGGTCCTCTGGGATGCCGACGCCGGGCGCTGCACCGTCACGCTCGTCTGGCAGGACTACCCCGGCACCGATGGCGCCGAGAAGGCGCTCGTCAACGACCTGGACCTGAGCGTGGTCTCCCCGTCCGGCGCCGTCTACCACCCCAACGGCCTGGAGGAGCCCGACCGCCTCGACAACGTCGAGTTCGTCGAGTTCGACGCCGAGGAGCCCGGCCGGTACGAAGTCCGGGTCGACGCCCACAACATCGCCATGACGACCGGCCTCGGCGCCCAGCCGTTCGCCCTCGTCCTGCGCTACCCCGAGACCCGTCCCGGTTTGATCATCCTCAGCCGGTAACCGGTGCCGCGGAAAGCGGACTTTTCCGGTTGACATTCGCCGCCGTCCGGTGGATACTCCTTTCCCGTGCATTGCCGCGCGGCGGCACGCCGCGCCGGGGATGCCGTCCAACCGCCATGAAGATCACCGCCAAATCGCGCTACGCGCTCCGGATCCTGCTCGACCTCGCGACGAACGGGAAGGACGGGCCGCGCACCATCAAGGAAATCGCCTCCTCGCAGGGCATCTCGGAGAAGTTCATCAGCCGCATCGCCGTGCCGCTGCGGCGCGCGGGGCTCGTGGAGACCGAGCGCGGCGTGAAGGGCGGTCTGCGGCTCGCGCGGTTTCCGGCGAAGATCACGCTGCTGGACGTCGTGACGGCGACGGACGGGCCGCTCGCGCTCGTGCACTGCCTCGCGCGGCCGGGCGCCTGCAGGCGGCAGGGGCGCTGCGCGGCGGAGAAGGCGTGGGCGGGCGTGAACGACGCCCTCGCGGCCGCGTTGCGCCGCACGACGCTCGCCGCCGTCGCCGCCGACCAGCGCCGCCTCTCCCCGCCCGCGCCCGCCGAGCCGGACTACTGCATCTAGCGCCGGACGGATTGCGGTGGAAATCCGGCGCGGGGCGTGGTAGACTCCACCGCCGTTCCCGCGGCACGGCCCGCGGGACGAAACGGAGAAACCTCCCATGAAAATCGCACCCCGCTCCAAGTTCCTCCTCGTCGGCGACAGCGTCACCGACATGGGCCGCGCGCGACCCGTCGCACAGGGACTGTTCAACCCGCACGGAACCGGCTACCCGAACGTCGTGCAGGGGCTTCTCACGAGCGTCTACCCGGACTACTTCGTCAACGTCGTCAACATGGGCGTCTCGGGCAACACCGTGCGAGACCTCAAGGCGCGCTGGAAGGAGGACGTGCTGGACCTGAAACCGGACTGGGTTTCCGTGATGATCGGCGTGAACGACGTCTGGCGCCAGTTCGACGTGCCGCAACTGCCCGAGAGCGCCGTGCAGCCGGAGGAGTACCGCGCGACGCTCGGCGAGCTCGTCGACCGCACGCAGCCGCTCGTGAAGGGCATGGTCCTGATGACCCCGGTGTTCTGGGAGCCCAACACGGCGGACGCCATGGCCGCCCGCGTGCGCGAGTACGGCGCGATCTGCCGCGAGATCGCGGCGGAGAAGGACGTCCTTTTCTGCGACGCGCAGGCCTACGCGGACCGCGTCCTCGCGCACTGCCACTCCAGCTACATCGCGTGGGACCGCGTCCACCCGAACATCCCGGGCGCGAACGTTCTCGCGCACGCGCTGCTCGACACGCTCGAGTTCGACTGGAACCGCCTGCCCTAGTCCGCGCCGGCCCGCGGCCGCGCGGTCTTCCGGCCCGGATCCCCTTTACGCGGAAAGCGCCGCCGAAAGGCGCGCGCGGACGGCCGCCGGGGCGTAGGTTTCGACCGTCCAGGCGCGTCCGCGCTCCGCGAGGGCGGCGGCCGCCGCGGGATTTTCCAGGAGGAAGAGCGTTTCTTCCTCGAATTCCGGATACGAGCGGAACCAGAGCCCGCCGTTCGCGCGTTCGCACTGCGAGCGCAGGACCGGGCTCTTGGCGTGGACGAGCGCCGGCGTGCGGGCGAGCCACGATTCGAGCAGGACGATCGAGAGGCTCTCGTTGAGCGAAGGATGCACGAACGCGACGGCGCCCGCCATCGCCTCGCGCTTCTCCCGCTCGGACACGAACCCGAGGTCGTGGAACGCGGGCGCGAGCGACGCGGGGACCTGCACGTCGCCCGAGCCGGTCATGACGAGATGCAGGTCGCGCCCCGTGCGGCGGCGGAAGGCGTCGACGAAATCGACGAGCACGGGCGTCCCCTTGCCCTCCTCGCGGCGGCCGCTGTAGACGACGTAGGGCGCGCACAGGCCGGTGCGCTCCGCGAAGGCCGTCTTGGAGACCTCGAACGGCTCCAGACCCATCGCGACGACCGCTTCGACGCGGGGCGCGAGGCCGGGCATGAGCCGGTGCGCCAGGTCGCGCTCGGGATCCGTGTTGAAGAGGAATCCGCGCACGCGGCGGAACGCGTCCAGCAGCGGCCCGACGTGCGAGTAGGGTTCGTCGTGGAAGCACGGGACGAGCAGCGTCTTCTCCGGGACGGCGCGGGCGACGTTCCACGTGAGGCCGAAAAGGTAGGGCCCCGCGAGGACGCGGTCGTAGCCGCCGTCGCGGAGGCGTTCGACGAGCGCGCGGGAGTTGACGCTGTTCTCGAGCCACGCGACCGCCTCGGCGTCCGACACCTCCTCGCCGTTCTGCAGCGCGATCTGCGCGCGCGCCCAGACGTCCGTGTCGCGCGGGTCGACCGGAAAGCGGCGGACCGCCAGGCCGTCGCGTTCGAACGCGCCCGGCGGCAGCTCGTTCGCCCACGTGCGGTGGTCCTTGGCGCAGGTGCAGAGCAGCTCGACCTCGTGGCCGAGCGCGGCCGCGTCGAGCGCGAGCGAATGCAGGAGCGTCTCGGCGCCGCCGACGGTGCCGGGCTCGTGCAGGCGCGGGGAGACGACGGCGACCTTCACTTCGCTTCGAGCGCGGCGATGCGCGCCTTGAGCGCCGCGACCTCCTCCTTGTGGCGGCGGTGCATCGTCTCGACCGCGGCGAGCAGGACGCCGTTGGTCTGGTTCTGCTGGGACCAGAGGCGGTAGGTGTAGAACTTGAGCAGCTTCCAGAGGACCTTCTTGACGGCCTTGGAGAGCGGCGCGAAGAGGGAGCGGCGTTCGGCGATCGGGAAGTCGTTGATGTCGACCGGGACGACCTGCCGCAGGCAGGCCAGGTACCGGTCGAGGAACTCCTCGTCGTCCTTCATCGAGAAGAGGTTGTTGCGCTCGGCGCGGGCGACCGTTTCGTCGTCGTACTCGCCCTGCGCGCGTTTCTCGGCGACGCGCGCGAGGATTTCGTCCACGACGGCCTTCGCGTCGACGCCGTCCGCGCCGATGGAGATGATGGGGGGCTGTCCGTTCATGTCGCGCCCGATTCTACACGAATCGCCGCGCCGCCGCAACCGCGGGCCCGCGGCGCGCGGAAACGGATCAGCCGCGCCGGCGGGCCGCCGGCGCGGTCCGGAAGACGAGAATCTGCGCGGTCCGGACCGCCTGGTTCCGCCGGGGCGCGGGGGCGCCCGC
>JAFPUX010000185.1 GCA_017413145.1 Kiritimatiellia bacterium
GCCCGCCGGCTCGCGCCCCGCGTCCGAGCCCTTCCTCGCCGCGGGCCTCGCCCCCGGCCGGCACGCCGTCTCGTGCGCGGACGCGGACGGCGCGTCCGCGTCCGTCTCCTTCACGCTCCTCGCCGGCGACGGCGCCGTTTTCCCTTGAAACGGGACTCCGTTTGTGAGAGAATGGAACGCAACGAAAGGACTCCCCCATGAGATTCGCCCGCAAACTCTTCCGCACGCTCCTCGCCATCGCCGTCGTCCTCTACGCGGGCGCGCACCTGTGCATCCGCATCGGGTTCGTCCAGCGCCAGGCGCTCGAATCGTTCTCGCGCCGCGCCGGCTACACCGTGGAGGCGTCCAAGATCCGGTTCACCTCGGGCCTGTCCTGGACGCTGCGCGACGTGCGCCTGTACTACGTGGAGCGGGGCGAAACGAACGTCGTCTTCGCCGCCCCGGTCGCGACGGTCCGGACCCGTTGCGGCGGATTCGCGCGCGTCCCGCGCGGGGGCGAGTTCTTCGCGCGCCGCAGCGCCGGCCCCGCCGGCGTCTGGACGCCGTCCCAGGCGCAGACGTTCGGCCGGGAGTGCTGCGTGGTCGACGCGTTCCGCAAGGCCGGCCTGCTGTTCGGCTCCTTCGCGTTCGACGTCTCCGACGCCTCGATTTTCGTCACGGACGAAGAGGGCAGGCAGTCCGTCTTCGCCGGCGTGGACTGGAGCCGCCTGCCCGCGTGCATTCCCGGGCACCCGGACGCCGTCGCCGCAAAGCTCTCCTACCAACGCGCGTCCGGGCTCGCCGTCGCCGCGCCCGAAAGCCTCCCAGCCACGCAGTGGCTGGAGCTGGACGGCCGGCTCGTCGACCTCGAAGAGCGCCCCGCGCCGCCCCCGCCGCCCCCGTCCGCCGGCGTAATCGGCGGCGACGACGGCCCGACCTCGATCTGGCTCGAGCGGACGGAACCGCCGACCAAACAGGACATGGTCGAGGCGTTCCGCGAGTTCTTCCAGACCGACCCCGAAACCGCCAAGGCGTTCTTCGAAGACCTCGGGAAGGCCGTCGAGGAAGTCAAACCGGGCGCGGAACCCGCCCCCGCGCCCGCCCCGGCCCCGGCGGCCAAGCCCGCGCCCGTTCCCGCCCCCGCGCCCGCAGCACCGACGGAGAAACCACACGCGGAGTCCGCGGAGAGCGCGGCGGCCCCCGCGCCCGCTCCCGCCCCGGCGGCCAATTGACATTTCAGATTTGCGATTTGTGAACAATCCGCTTCCCTGACACTGTTTCACTCTTCCACTCTTCCGCTTCGCCATGTTCTTCCGCCGCAAGCCCGAGCCCCAGCCCTTCCCGGCCGCCGAAGTGCCGGCGCCGGACGTTTCGCGCCTGTCCGAGAACGTCACGCGCGCCGTGGCGTGGCTGCTGATCGTGGTCGGCGGAATCTACGTCTACGAAATGATCTGCGAGGACCGCGTCGAGCCGCTCGTCCTGCTTCTCTTCGTCGCGGCCGCGCCGCTTTTCTGCCTCGCGGACGCCATGTCGTCCATCCGCGAACTGCGCCGCGAGATCTTCCGCGTGCAGAAGCAGAATCTCGAGTTGGCCCGACGCATCGAACAACACCCGGATTCCAACGGCCAATGAAGATTCCGTCCGAAATGATTCGTTTCTCCACGGCTTCCGGCGCGCAAAGCGCGCCCCCACATCCGCTCCGCGCGGACGCGGCGAAGCCGTCGTCCCGCGCGGAGGGGGTGTTCGAATGACCATCGGCGTCATCCCCTCCCGCTACGGCTCCACCCGCTTCCCCGGCAAGAGCCTCGCCCCCATTTGCGGCAAGCCGCTCGTGCGGTGGGTCGCGGAGGCGTGCCTGCGCGCCAAGACCCTCGACGAGGTGATCGTCGCGACGGACGACGAGCGCATCGCCGCCGCCGTCGAAGGCACCGGCGCGCGCGCCGTGATGACCCCGAGCGACCTGCCGAGCGGCACGGACCGCGTCGCCGTCGCCGCGCGGCCGGACGACGGCGACGTCGTCGTGAACGTCCAGGGCGACGAGCCGCTCATCGACCCGGCGCTCATAGACGCCGTGGCGGACAAGCTCCGCCTCGACGCGGACGGCCGCTTCCAGATGTCCACCGCGAGCGCGCCGATCCACACCGCCACGGAGCTCGCCGCGCCGAGCGTCGTCAAGGTCGTGACGGACGCGGAGGACGGCGCCCTCTACTTCTCGCGCTGGGCGATCCCGTTCAAGCGCGACGGCGCCGCGGACCCCGCCACGGGCCTGTGGCGGCGCCACGTCGGCATCTACGGCTACCGCGGCGCGTTCCTGAAGAAACTCGTCGCCACGCCGCCGTGCGCGCTCGAGAAGGCCGAGTCGCTCGAACAGCTCCGCGCGCTCTGGCTCGGCGGCCGCATCGCCGTCGTCCGCACGGCGGAGCTCGGCGTCGGCGTCGACCGCCCGGAAGACGTCCCGGCGGTCGAAGCGCTCCTGCGCGCCCGCGGGCTCGCCTGACGCGGATCCCCGGCTTCGCCCCCGCACGCGAAAGGCGGTTGCCCTCGCGCGCGTGTTTTGCTAGAATGCGCGCCGTTCAAGACCTCCCGCATCCGACGATGGCAGACGGCGAAAGGAAAATCACGGTCCGGACCGTTTCGACCGGCGGCGCGCGCGCCGTCGCGTGGGGGCCGCGCGCCCCGCTCGCGCTGATGGCCGGGCCGTGCGTGGTCGAATCGCGGTCCCACTGCGTGGGAATCGCGAAGAAGCTCGCCGCCCTGTCGGACCGGCTCGGGATCCCGCTCGTCTTCAAGGCGTCGTTCGACAAGGCGAACCGCTCGTCGCTGGACGCCTACCGCGGCCCGGGGATCGACGAAGGGCTCGACATCCTCGCCGAGGCGCGCGAGCGCAGCGGCCTGCCCGTCCTGACCGACATCCACGAGCCCTGGCAGGCGGAGCGCTGCGCCAAGGCGGGGATCGACGTGGTCCAGATCCCGGCGTTCCTCTGCCGCCAGACCGACCTGCTGCTCGCCGCGGGCGAAACGGGGCTCGTCGTCAACGTGAAGAAGATGCAGGGCATGGCGCCCGAAGCGATGGCGCAGGTCGTCCGCAAGATCGAATCGACGGGCAACCGCAAGATCGTCCTCACGGAGCGCGGGGAAAGCTTCGGCTACGGCAACCTCGTCGCGGACATGCGGAACCTCATGGTCATGCGGGCGCTCGGCTGTCCGGTCGTCTTCGACGCGACGCACAGCGTGCAGCGTCCCGGGGCGCTCGGAAGCGGCAGCGGCGGCGACTCCAAGTGGGCGCCCGCGCTGGCCCGGGCCGCCGTCGCGACCGGCGCGTGCGACGGCATCTTCCTCGAAACGCACGAAACGCCCGCCAAGGCGCTCTCCGACGCAGCCAACTGCATCGCGCTCTCCGCGGTCGGCCCGCTCTGGAAGCAGCTCGCCGCCATCGCCGCGGTCGTCCGCGGGAAAGGGGGCGCCGCGTGAAGCGGACCGCCGCCCTCCTACCCTGCGCCGCCGCGCTGGCGTTCGCGGCCGCCGCGTTCGCCGCCGGCGACCCCGGCGACATTTCCTCGGTCAACGGCCTGGCAGCCCAGGCCGGACAGAGCATGGCCGGCGTCCGGCTCACGCTCAAGCGCCACCCGGCCAACGGCCGCGTCAAGGAGCTGCTCGTCGCCGACCGCGCGACGGTGGACGACGAGGGAATCGTCCGGATCGACGGGCGCATCCGGCTCCTGGAATTCGACGAAAACGGCGCGACGAACTCGGTCGCCGCCGGCCGCGACGGCTTCTTCGACCCGGCGCGCAACTACGCCGAATGCCACGGTCCCGTCGCGTTCATCAAGCCCGGGATCGTCCTCACGGGAACCAACCTGACCTGGAACAGCGCCATCAACGTCCTGCGGATCGAGACGAACGCCGTCCTCCGCATCGACCGCTGCGGCCGCAGCGCCGTCGACGCCTTCGCCCGCTAGAATCCGCACACACCGACCTCTCACCTCTCACCTCGGATGAAACGCCTCCTCCCCTGCCTTCTCGCGGCCCTCGCCTTCGCGGCCCTCGCCGCCGACAACCCGCTCGCCGGCCGCAAACGGCCCGCGAACGCCGGCCCGACGACCGTCAAGTCGGACAAGCTCGAGTACGACTACAAGAACAACATCGCCCTCTTCGACGGCCACGTCGACGTGAAGGACCCCGAATTCACGCTGAAGGCCGACCGCATGATCATCTTCCTGGAGAAGACCAACAGCGTGCAGCGCGTGGCCTGCACGGGCAACGTGAAAATGACAAGCGACGACATCACGATCGTCTGCGGAAAGGCCACCTACACGCGTCTCAACGCGCACGTCCTGCTCGAGGACGAGCCCGTCGTCACGAAAGGCGAGCAGCGCCTCACCGGCGAGTCGATCGACGTCTGGCTCAACGACTCGCGCGTCGTCGTGAACAACGGCGTCGGCGTCGAGGCGAAAGCCGACTCGTTCAAGGAAACGAAGAAACTGCCGAAGTGATTCCGACATGGACGCCCCCCATCCCCACCCGATTCGCCATCCCCTGACGCTCAAACCGCTGCCGATCCCGCACCCCCATGCGGCGGAAGCGGAGCCGGCCCCCGCCGTCCCGGAACCCGTCCCCGCGGAAACGCCCGTCCCTGTGCCCGTCCCCGCGGAAGCCGCGGAAGAATCCGTCCCGAAAGAAGCCCCCGCGGAGGCCTCCCACACCCTGCTGGCGCGGGATCTCGTGAAGAGCTACAAGGGCCGCACCGTCGTTCGCGGCGTCACGATCCACGTCGACAAGGGCGAGGTCGTGGGCCTGCTCGGGCCCAACGGCGCCGGCAAGACGACGAGTTTCTACATGATCCTCGGCCTCGTCCGGCCGGACCGCGGGGAAATCGTGTTCCAGGGCGAAGACATCACGAAGAAGCCGGTCTACAAGCGCGCCCGGGCCGGCCTCGGCTACCTCGCCCAGGAACCGTCGATCTTCCGCAAACTCACGGTCGAACAGAACATCGCCGCGATCCTCGAGACGACGGACCTGTCGCGCGACGAGCGGAAACGGCGCCTCGACGGACTGTTGGAGCGCTTCGACCTCGCGAAAGTCCGCAAGCAGTACGCCTACACGCTCTCCGGCGGCGAACGCCGCAAGCTCGAGATCGCCCGCGCGCTCGTGCAGAACCCCGCGATCCTGATGCTCGACGAACCGTTCGCCGGCGTCGACCCCATCGCCGTCGAAGGCATCCGCTCGATCGTGCACGACCTCAAGGCGGACGGCTACGGCATCCTCATCACCGACCACAACGTCCGCGAGACGCTTTCCATCGTCGACCGCGGCTACATCCTGATCGACGGGACCGTCATCAAGGAAGGCAGCGTCGACGAAATCGTCTCCGACCCCGTCGTCCGCAAGGAATACCTCACCGACGACTTCCGCATGTAACCCCACCTCCGACCTCTCACCTCTCACCTCTCACCTCTAACCTCTAA
>JAFPUX010000186.1 GCA_017413145.1 Kiritimatiellia bacterium
ATCCGCCGCGACGGGCCGGGCGACCGGCTTGTCGTCTCGGCGCTCGTGGCGGACGACTTGCCGGACGCGCCGTCGCGCAAACTCGTCGAGGACCTGCTCAACCTCGGCTTCGGCCTCATGCACGACGGCCTGCCCGCCGTCGCGCGCGACCCGGAGACCGGCTTCCTCGCGGCCTTCGCGATCTTCGCGGGCGACCGGCTGGTCGCCCCCGAGTTCCCGGACGCCTTCGAGAAGTTCGCCGCCTTCGCGCAGCGCCTCGCCGACCGCCTCGACAAGGAGCGCCGCTCCCCGCCCGCCGCGGCGGACGGGGCCGGGCCCGCTCCGGCGCTGCACGACGCCGGATACCTTCCGGTCTAGACTTTCCGCGACAACCCACAACCCGACACAACCAATCCCGACCCCACCCATGGACAGCCAGGAACTCATCGGCCGCTTCGGCGAAAAAATCGGAATCTCCCTCTCTCTCGAAGACGGGGCGTGCGCCTTCGAGGCGGACGGCTCGCTCATCACGATCAACGACCTGCCGGAGATCGGCGCCATCGCGCTCTCCGGCGATTTGGGCGAGCCGCCCCCGGAGCGCCTCGAAGCGCTCTACCGGACGCTCCTCGAAGCGAACCATCTCTTCCGCGAAACCGCGGGGGCCACGATCTCGCTCGATCCGGACGCCGGCCGTTTCGCGCTTTGCAAGTCCCTGCCCGCCGCGCTTCTCGACCAGGACTCGTTCTTCGGCGAGGTGGAGCGCTTCGTGAACGCCGTCGAGTCCTGGAGCCGCCTGATCCGCGATTTCCGCTCCGCCGCCGCCGAGGCCGCGGCCAACGACGGCGAGGACGCGGCTTCCGCCCCCGTTCTCGGTTCGGGCGGATTCCTCTCGGTCTAGACGGGTTGCCAATCCCAATTTCCAATGATGGCGAAATTGGCAACTGGCAACATTGGAACTGGCAACATTGGCACAATGGCGACATTCGGTAACCATCCGGCAGTTCGCGTGTAATCAAGCCAAAGCTTCCCAACCTTTCAACCTTTCAACCTTCAACCTTCAAAGGAGAACCAAAATGGCACTCGACATCAACGGATACAACGCCGTCTTCAAGAAGTTTACGGATTTCGCGCAGGCGAAGGTGGACGCCGGCCAGACCAAGGCGACCGCGGACGCGCACCTGCAGCAGCCGCTCCTCGGCGGCCGCCGGGTCCTCGCCGTCTCCGAGGCGCGCAACGACGCCGTCCACAAGTGGACGCGCACCAACGAACAGTACATCGTCAACGACCGCACCCGCGACCTCTTCCGCAAGGCGATCGTCGACATGTTCGGCGGAGAGTCGAAGATCCCCGAATCCGTCAAGAAGGCGATGCTTCTTTCGGACTACGACGCCGGCAAGCCCCTGACCGCGCGTCGCATCCTGGCCGTGAAGGCGGCGATCGACGCGGACGGCACCGCCCGGGCGCGCTCCGAGCGCATCCGCCTCGAGTCGTTCGACGATCCCGCGAACAAGGCGGCGATGCTCGCGAAGGGCTACTCCAAGGCGGAGCTGCCGCGCCTCGCGCGCGCCGCCCACTTCTACGCCGAGCTGAACCACTGCGCCGAGTTCGAGGCGCTCGACGAGATCACCACGCCCGGCTCCAGGGCGAACCGCCTGATGCAATACGGCGGGCGCTTCCTCGAAAGCGCCGCGAACTTCCGCGAGGGGCTCCGCCTCCTCGATTCCTTCGCGGACTGGTTCGCCCAGACCCGGGCCACGCTCGAGGCCACCGGGAAGAACTACCAGGCCGGCATGAGCGCGACCATCCTCAACGGCAACAGGGCCTACTTCGCGGATGGCATGCTGCGCGGGATGGAGAAGTTCGTCTTCGAGGAGCTCGCGAGCAATCCGGCGCACAATCTCGCGGAGACCGACCCCGAGAAGGCCTTCGGAATGGAGAACAACGCCGCCACGAGGTTCTTCGGCCGCGGCCTCGGCAACTCCTTCACGCAGACCGTGGCGAACATCCCGCCCGCGAGGCGCGGCGCCTTCTACGCGGCGGTGGGCACGGTGATCCGTCTCGTCGACGACCCCGCCGTCGCGCGCAAGCCGGTCTGGCAGCGCCGGCAGCAGGGCTTCCAGACCGTGGAGGACATCGACCGCGGCATCGTCATCGCCCGCACGATGAAGAACCTCGACAAGCTCCAGACGCTGTTCGACAAGGGCCAGCTCACGGAGAGGAACTTCGTCAAGCTCTGCTTCCCCGAGGCGCGGCAGCACACGATCGCCGGCGTGAACGCCTTCATCAGGCAGATGCGCCTCGACATCAACGGCGACGACGTTCGCGACATCGAGCCGAAGTATCCATTGAACCTCGCGGGCCCCATCCAGACGATTCTGGAGGAGACCGGCTGTTCGGTCCCGGAGGCTGCCGCGGCCGCGCAGGGCGGCAAACGGCCCGAACGCCCGAAATACGTCGCCTCCGGCACGCTCCCGCTCTCGGCCTTCGACGGCACCGCGAGCGCGGCGCGCGACCAGTTCGAGGGCGACGTCAACCGCCCGGCCGGCTACACCATGAACGGCCAGGAGCTCCTCCCCCCCGACGGCGGCTTCCGCTTCACCTTCCCGGACGGCTCGTCCTACAAGACCAACGCTTCCGACGAAGGCCGCGCCAACGTCCCGACCGTCGCCGACAAGGTCGAAGCGCTCTGCGGCGCCGTCCACCCCGAGCAGGCCTCCTCGGTGCTGACGCTCCTCTCGCAGTCCGGCCTCGGCGACCTTCGCGGCGGCCTCAGGGGACACGGCATCCTCTCCTCCGAGCACTCGGCCGTGGACTACGCGCTCTCGAAGAACGAGCGCACCGGCGCCGTCACGATCAAATACACGAGCCCCGTCGAGCTGCCGTTCTTCTTCGAGTGGACGGCCACGGTGGACGTCTTCGGGCACGTCAGCTCCACGCCGATGAAGTTCATCGACGCGCAGAGGTTCGCGCCCTGCAAGGCCGGCATCGACGCGGCGGTC
>JAFPUX010000187.1 GCA_017413145.1 Kiritimatiellia bacterium
GGCGTGCGGTCGCGCGTCGCGTCGCGCCCGGGGCGCCGCACGAAGAGCATGCGGTGGCCGCGCCGCCACGACGCGAGCGTGAACGGCCCGGAGCCGGCCTCGTGCGTGCCGAACTGCTCCCCGTAGGCCTCGACCGCCTCGCGCGGGACGAGCGAGAAATACGGCATCGCGAGCGCCCAGAGGAACTCCGGGTCGGGGCGCGACAGGCGGATGCGGACCGTCCGGTCGTCGAGCGCGCGCAGCCCCGGCACGTCGAGCGAGTAGTCGGTGGGCGCCGCCGTGTCGCGCGACGCCTCGCGGAACGCGCCGATGCCCTCGACCTTGCCGTCGACGAGCCAGTAGCCGGACGACGAGACCTTCGCGTCGGCGAGGCGCTTCACGGAGTAGACGAAGTCCGCCGCGGTCGCGCGCCGGCGGTGGTCCGGCGCCGCGATGCACGGGTCGGGGCCGAACCACACGTCGTCGCGCAGGCGGAACGTCAGTTCGAGCCCGTCGGGCGAGACCTCGGGCATCGCCTCGGCCGCGTAGGGGACGAGCCGGTAGGGCCGCGCCGCGTAGTCGAACTGCAGTGGCGTCTCCCAGACGAGCGCCGCGGCGCGGCCGGACGCCATGTCGCCCGCGAGCGCGGGGTCGAGCGACGCGATCGGCGTGTCGGGCCGCCGGAAGCACGGCTCGGGCGGCGCGGCGGCGCCGGCCGCGAGGGCCGCGAGCGCGAGGGCGAGGACGGGGGGCTTCATGCCGGCGTCCCCCGCTAGCCGCGCGAGATCTTGACGAGCACGCGCGACGTGCCGAGGTGGCGCAGGCCGAGCAGGCGGAAGAACTTCGAGAGCGCCAGCGTGGACATGTAGTGCACCTTCTCCACGCGGATGCCGAGCTCCTTGCACAGGATCAGGAAGTCCTTCACCGTGCACAGGTGGATGTTCGGCGTGTCGTACCACTGGTAGGGCAGGCGCTTCGTGACGGGCATGCGGCGCAGGAAGCCGAGCGAGTAGACGATCTTCCACATGCCGAAGTTCGGGAACGAGACGACGCCGACGGGCGCCACGCGGAGCAGCTCCTTGAGGGCCTTGTCCGGGCGGCGCATGACCTGCAGGGACTCGGAGAGGACCGCGCAGTCGAACGCGTCGTCCGGGATCGTCGAGAGGCCGCGGTCCACGTCCGCGCGCATCGCGTTGTGGCCGGCGGCGAGGACGCGCACGCCGCTCGCGGTGTCCAGGTCGATGCCCGTGCAGTCCAGCTCGGGGCGGCGCGCGGAGAGGAAGTTGAGCAGCCCGCCGTCGCCGCACGCCAGGTCGAGCAGCTTGCGCGTCCCGCGGGGCACGAGCGACTCGAGCGTCTCGTAGTCGCGGCGGCCGTCGTCGTCCAGCTCCGGCTCGGGGCGCGCCGGCTCTCGCACGAGGAAGCCGTCGATCACGCCCTTGAGCTCCTGGATGTGCGTGAGGAAGGCGTCGTGGCCGGCTGGCGCCTCGAGGCAGAAGTAGGACGCGTCCTTGCCGCTCTCCTGCAGCGCGCGGTAGAGCGCCTCGGACTGCTCGGGCAGGAAGAGCCAATCGCCTGAAAGCGCCACGACGAGGGCTCGGGCCTTCACGGGCGCGAACGTCTCCGCGAGGGATCCGCCGGAGCGCGCCGCGAGGTCGAACTCGTCCATCGCGCCCGTGATGCGAAGGTAGGAGTTGGCGTCGAACCGCGCGATGAACTTGTGCCCCTGGTGGTCGAGGTAGCTCTCGACCTCGAAGACGGAGCCGGCCGGCGCGTCCGCGAGGGCCTCGGCGGGCAGGTCGCGGCGGCGGCGGCCGAACTTCTCCTTCATCAGCTCGTTGGAGAGGTAGGTGATGTGCGCGAGCTTTCGCGCCTGCGCGAGGCCCGTGTCGGGCGCATCGGCGCCGTAGTAGTCGCCGCCGTTGAAATTGGGGTCCTCCTCGATCGCGCCGCGGCCGACGACGTCGAACGCGAGGGCCTGCGTCGTGAGCGAGGCGCCGGTCGCGATCGCCACGACGCGCCGCGCGAAGTCCGGGAAGCGCACCGCGAACTCGAGCGCCTGCATGCCGCCGAACGAGCCGCCCACGACCGCGTGGACGTGCTCGAAGCCGAGCTGGAGGAGCAGGCGGCGGTGCACGTCGACGATGTCGCCCACGGTGATCTCCGGGAACGACGAACCGTAGGGGCGGCCGGTGCGCGGGTCGACGGACGAGGGGCCCGTCGTGCCCATGCAGCCGCCGAGGATGTTGGCGCAGACGACGAAATACTTGTCCGTGTCGATGCCGCCGCCGGGGCGCACCATGTCGTACCACCAGCCCGTGGGCTTGCGGTCGCCGCGGTGGACGCCGGCCACGTGCGCGTCGCCCGTAAGCGCGTGGCAGATGAAGACCACGTTGTCCTTGGAGGGCGAGAGCGTGCCGCACGTCTCGTAGGCGACGTCGACGCGCGGCAGGGCCCCGCCCTTCTCGAGGCGGAGCCCCTCCGGCGGGAGGTCGAGGCGCAGGAAGCGCGTTTCGGTGGCGAGCGGCGTGTCCATGACGGCGCGGGATTCTACACCCGCCGCCCTTCTTTTGCAAACGGCCGCGCGCCGCCGCCCTCAGGGTTCGAGCGGCTCGCCGTCGAGGCCGACGGGATCGACGCCGATGGCGAAGAGTTCGTGGTGCGGGCCGGTGGCGGGGTCGTCGACGCGCGTGCCGCCGAGGAGCGCCGTGAAGCCGGAGGGCAGGTCGAACGGGGCCGAGAGGCTGACGACCGGGAAAAACGGCTGTTCCATCGCGCCGACGCCGGCGGCGGGGGCGGCGTAGTCCTTCCAGACGGGCGGCAGGACGAGCGATTGGGTCAAATCGACGGTGATGCGGGTTCCGTCGGACGAAAGCAAGGGCGTGAGCTGGACGATCTGCCCGACTTCGCGCGTCTGGAAATTCACCGGAACGGCGGCTGCGACGGACCAATCAACGTTGGGCGCCGCGTTCGTCCCGTCGCCGAGGAAGAACGGCTCGATTTCGAATTCGGCCGGATAGATCGTTTCCGTCACGCCCTTGATCGTCGTGGTGCTTCCCGGCTGCGCGAGCAGCGTCGGCCAGGCACGGGTTTCGACGCCGGGCGCGGCGTCCAGCTTCGCGCGCAGCGCAGCCCAGTCGTCCGGCGAAAACGAGCCGCCGAGTTTTTCGGCGAGCGACAACGACTCGAACGTCTCCGGCGTGGCGGAGAGGAACCGCGTCCGGACCCGGAACTGGAAGGGAACGAGTCGCGTGCGAACGAGCGCGCGGCGGAAACGGTCGAGATTCTCCGGCGTGTTGCGGACGACGACCGTCCACTCGGGCCGGTCGACCCGCACGAAGGAGCCTTCGGGCCAGTCGACGCCTGCGTGCCCGGCGAGTCCGCGGAGGCAGAGCGCGACGTTGGTCTCGGACGCGGCATCCGCGCCGACGCAAAGGGCGAGTTCCCCGGCCGCCGGCAGGATCGCGAAGCGGCGCGTTTCGAAACCGGGCGGGGGCGGCTCCTCCACGGGGCGGACGAGCGGGAGCGGGCTGCCGTCAAGCAGGACGCGCTCGGCCGAGACGAAAAGCAGCTGCACGCGCGATCCCTTTTCCGGCTCGTCGACGACCACGCCGCCGAAGACGAGCGTCCGGCCGTCGCGCAGGTCGACGGACGTGGCGAGGGCGAAGACGGGGAAAAACGGCTGCACGAACGCGCCCGCGGCGGGGGAGTCGGGCCCGGCGAAGTCGCGCCACGACGGCGGAAAGACGACGACCGGCGTCATGTCGAGCGTCAGCCATTGCTCCGTCGGGGAGACGCCCGGCACGACCTGCGCGATGGTGCCCACCTCGCGCGTCCGGAAATCTTGCGGCTCGACGCGGACGCCGGTTTTCCCGTCGTCGCCGCGGAACGGCTCGACGTCGAACTCGGTCGGATAGATCACCTCCGAAACGCCCTTCGCCGTGTCGATCGTGCCGCGTTGCGCGAGCATCGTCGGGCAATCGCGCAGCTCGACGCCGGGATGCGCGGCGAGGCGGGCGCGGAGCGCGGACCATTCCTCCGGCGAGAGCGAGGTGCCGAGCGCGTCCTCGAGGCCGAGCTCGCGGAACGCGGCCGGCGCGGCGGAGGCGAACTGGAAGTTCACGCGGATCTGCTGCGGCTGCCAACGCGCGACGATGAAACGGAAGAGCGCGTGGTTCGCCTCGGTGTTGCGAACGTCGATGCGGCCGAAGAGCGGCAAGTAGGAGCGCGAAGACCCCTCCGGCCACGTCACGCCGTACTCGGCCGTGTAGTCGCGGAACCAGTCCTCGAACGACGGCAGCGGCGGATCGCGGGGCGCGCTCAAGCGCCAAGGGGCGTTCGGATTCGGATCGTAGTCGGGGTCGACCGACAACCTATATGCCTCTTGGATCGGCGGCAGCACCGGATAGCTGCGGTCGACGAGCGTGGCGGGGTCTTGCGCACGCGCCGTCGCGACGGCGAGCGCGAGAAGCGGGAGGAGGCGTGCCAATTTTTGCATGGGGGCTTTCTCCGGGGGGTGTTGCGTGTCTGATGGCGGAAATTCTACCACAAATCCGGCAAAACAATTGTAAAAAATTCGTAAAGATTTCATCGACGCCCTTGTCCTCAAAAATCAACCAATCTTCCTTCAAATCAATCTGGCCGACCGTAATAAAAGTTTGTTGTCCCCCGCCCCGCCCCCTGCCCCCCCACGCGCCCCGCATGAACCACCGCCGTCCGCTCCTCCCGCTATGCATGCGTCACCGTACATGAACCTCCGCAATCTGCTCCTCCCGCAGCCTAGCAAACGTCACCGTGCATGAACCACCGTCGTCTGCCCCCCAAAAACCGCCATCCGTACGCCACCTTGTATGAACAACCGTAGATCCCCCGCCCGCCCGGAAACATAACCGCCGACCAAACTTACCGACTGGAAACCCGTAGGACAACCGTCCCCGACCGTCGGACACAGCCGCCGACGCTTCTTCCCACCCGAAGACCCGCAGGACAACAGTCCCCTCCCAACGGACACTGCCGCCGACCCGACTTCCCGCCCGCCCTCCTAGGACACCC
>JAFPUX010000188.1 GCA_017413145.1 Kiritimatiellia bacterium
CATTCATCATTCATCATTCCGAATTCGCCATGTATTCCCTCCTCATCGCCCTCGCCGTCTCGATCGCCGCCGGAAGCGCGCTGCGCGGATCCGCCGGCTTCAACTGGTTCTGGACCGCCTTCCTGGCGATCGTCGCCTTCGGCGCCGCGTTCGCGGCCGTGAACTGGATCCTGCGCCGCCGCATCATGGCGGCCATGACCGGCATGCAACGCTTCCTGGAGGAAGGCCAGAAGAGGCTCCAGGCGAAAATCAAGGACTACCAGTTCCACCCGAAGGGCGACCCGAGGCAGTTCCAGGAGAAGCTCCAGCGCGAGCAGAAGGACATGCTGCGCGAGGCGATCGCCCGCACGTCCGCGCTCGAACGTTTCCGCGGCTGGGTCCCGTTCATGCAACGCCAGATCAACACGACGCGCATGCAGTTCCACTACCAGCTCGGCGAGTTCGACAAGGTCGACGCGCTGCTGCCCAAGTGCCTCGTGGTCGATCCCAACACCGCCGCGATGAAGATGGCGCGCCAGTACGCGAAGAAAGAGGGTCTCGAAGCGGTCGAAAAGACGTTCCGCAAGGCGAAGGCCCGCTGCCGCTACAACCAGAGCGCGCTGCTCTACGCGGCGTACTCGTGGATGCTCGTCAAGGAAGGCAAGCTCGACGAAGCCTACAAACTGCTCGTGCAGGCCTGCCAGGACAACAGCGTCGAGGAAGGCGCCAACACCACCCTGCCACGCAACCGCGACCTGCTCGCGAACAACCGGCCGCGCGAATTCAACAACGCCGGCTTCGGCGACCCGTGGTACGCCCTCCAGCTCGAACAGCCCAAGATCCGCTACGAGCGCCGCGCCCCGACCCGGTTCGGCAAATTCGGCTAGCCGCCGTTTTCGTTTGCCCCCGCCGGGGCGATGTGCTATGATGTGCGTCCGTTCCCCCGAACCCCCTTTCCCCATGTCTCCGACCCGTTTCCTCCCCGTTTTCGCGCTTCTCGCGTGCGCGGCCGCGTTCGCGCCGGCCTTGGCGCGCGCGCAGTCCGCGCCCATCGTCGTGTCCGGCGAAGCGGTCCCCAAGGGCAAGCAGTCGCTCTCGATGGACGCCCTCCGCGGCGACGGTTCCGACGCCGCGCGCCTCTTCCTGCAGGTCCTGCGCAAGGACCTCGAGCTCTCCGGCTGGTTCGTTCCGTCGGACAACCCCGGCGGCAACGTCTCGCTCGCCGGCACCGTCCGCACGTCCGTTTCCGGCCTCTCCGCGGCCGTGACCGCCACCTGGATGGCCGGGACTCGCACCCGCACCTGGTCGAAGGACTCGACCACCGCCGGCGTGCGCGACGCCGCGCACGCCGTCGCGGACGCGATCGTCGCGGACGTCGCCGGCAAGAAGCCGATGGCGTCCTCGCGCATCCTCTTCGTCGGCCGCCGCGCCGGCGCGACCGAAACGGAAATCTACGCGTGCGACGCGGACGGCGGCCGCCCCTCGGCCGTCACGTCCGACCGCAAGCTCTGCCTCTCGCCCAACTGGAACCCCGGCGCCAACTCGTTCCTCTACACGACGTGGCTCACCGGCACGCCGGCCGTGATGCAGGTGGACCTCGGCGCCGGAAAGCGCACCTACGTCTCCACGCAGCCCGGCATGAACCAGGGCGCGGTCAAGAATCCGAAGACCGGCGTCGCGGCGATCGTCCTCTCGCGCGCCGGCATGGTCGACCTCTACCTCGTGGACCCCGCCACGCGCCGCGTGCTGGACCGCCTCACGCGCAGCCGCGACAGCGAGGCCAGCCCGACCTGGTCGCCGGACGGCTCGTCGCTCGCCTACGTCTCGGACGCCGGCGGCGTCCCGCGCATCTACACGATGGCCCTCGCCGGCCGCCAGCCGCGCCGCCTCGTCTACGACGGCACGATCCGCGAAAACGTCGCGCCCGAATGGGGCCCCGACGGCCGCATCGCGTTCTGCGGGCGCTCCGGCGGGCGCTACCGGATCTACGTGGTCGACCCCTCGAAGACGCCCGCCGTCCCGGAGGCCGTCAGCCCCGCCGACGGAACGGACTACGAAGACCCCTCCTGGGCGCCGGACGGCCGGCACCTGGTCTGCACGCGCACCGCGGGCCGCCAGCGCTTCCTCGTCGTGCTCGACACGCTCGGCGACCCGCCGCGCGCCATCTCCATGCCGATCGCCGGCGACTGGTACCTGCCGAGCTGGAGCGACAACGCCGTCCGCACACTGCCCTGATCCGACCATCCGACCATCCGACCATCCGACCATCCGACCATCAACCAACCCAACCAACGCACAATGAACACCACATCCCTCCTCCGCGCCTCCCTCGCCGCCTTCGCGGCGTTCGCCCTCGCCTCCGGCTGCCGCACCCCGCCCAAGGGCGAAGCCGACGAATACGGCGAAGGCGAAGTCCTCGAAAGCGAATTCCCCGGCGGTCTCGAGGCTCCCGGCGACCTGCCGCTCGGCAACATCGACTTCAGCAAGCTCGCGCCCGTCGTTCCGCCCGCCGCGGCCGGCATCGCGCCCGTCTACTTCTCGTACAACGAATCCGCGATCCCCGCCTCCGAGCAGGGCAAGGTCGCCAACGCGGCGCTCTTCCTGATGCAGAACGCGGGCGTCGTCCTCCTCGTCGAAGGCAACTGCGACGAGCGCGGCACCAACGAGTACAACATGTCGCTCGGCGAGTTCCGCGCCCAGTCGATCCGCAACGCGCTCGTCGCGCAGGGCATCGATCCGGCCCGGATCCAGACCGTCAGCTACGGCGAGGAAAAGCCCGCCGTCCCCGGCAGCGGCGAGTCCGCCTGGCGCCTGAACCGCCGCGGCGACTTCGCGTTCTTCCAGCGCTAGGCCGCGCCGTGGACAAGCGCGTCTTCGACGAAGCGCTCGCGTCCCTCCCGCCCGCGCTGCACGCCGCGAAGCCCTTCGCGGCGCTGTTGCTCGGCTCGGGCTGGAACCAGGCCGCCGCCGGCCTTCGGATCGAGTGCGAAGTCCCCTACTCGGACATCGCCGGCTTCGGCGCCGCGACGGTCGTCGGCCACGCCGGCCGGCTCCTCCTCGCCCGCACGAAGCGCGGCGGGCAGGTCCTCGTCTTCTGCGGCCGCCGCCACTGGTACGAGGGCTGCGAATGGGAGCAGGTCGTCATGCCCGCCGTCCTCGCGCACCGCCTCGGCGCGCCGGTGTTCCTCGTCACGAACGCCGCGGGCGGCATCCGCGCCTCGCTCCAGCCCGGCGACATGGTGATCCTGCGCGACCACCTGCGCCTCTCGCCGCTCACGCCGCTGCGCGGCCCGCACGACCCGGAGTTCGGCCCGCGCTTCCCCGACCAGAGCCGCGTCTACGACCCGGCGCTGGTCGAGCTGCTCCGCGCCGCCGGCGCGCGCCAGGGACTCGGCCTCACCGACGGCGTCTACGTCCTTTCCTGCGGTCCGGCCTACGAGACGCCCGCCGAGATCCGCGCCTACGGCATTCTCGGCGCGGACGTCGTCGGCATGTCCACCGTCCCCGAGGCGATGGTCGCGAGCGCCTGCGGCATGCGCGTCGCCGGCGTGAGCTTCGTCTCCAACATGGCCGCCGGCGTCACCGGCAAGCTGCTCGACGGCGACGACGTCGTCGACTGCGCCGCCCGCCACGCCGGCCGCCTCTCGCGCCTCGTGCTGGACTTCCTCGACCTGCTCGAGGGCTAGCCGCCCCTCGCGGCGTCCGGGCGCCCGCGCCCGGAGCCGCGACGGTCGAATCCCGCCGCTTCGCGGCTCGAACCTTTCTTCGGCCATGAAAGCCAAACGCCCCATTCCGGTCTTCGCGTGCTGGACCGCGTTCAATGTCCTGCTCCTCCCGGCCTGCGCGTCGTCGCCGCTCGACCGGACGATTCCGAACTACGCGCCCGGCGAGGTGGAAGAGGACCCGCCCAGCGCGGTCGAAGACGGTTTTGCCTCCGGGGCTCCCGCCCCGGATCTCGCCCCCGCCGCGCCGCTCGGGACCGAGCCC
>JAFPUX010000189.1 GCA_017413145.1 Kiritimatiellia bacterium
ACTCCGGTTCGCGTGTCTGAAGCGCGAGGTGCGAAGCGAATTCCCCGAGCTGGACGTCGTTCGTGGTTCCCTTGCGCGGAGCGAGCCCTTCAAAACGGAACAGACGGGCCTTCGATCGCCGCGCGAACTCTTCCACGAGCGTGCTCTTGCCGATCCTGCGCCGTCCCCGGCACGTCACGAGCGATGCCCTCGGCTTGCGCCAGAGGGCCTCCAGAAGTTCGAGTTGATCCGATCTTCCGACAAACATGGCGGGGCTCCCTTTCCTCCGGACGCCCATCGCGCCCGGAACTGCGCCCGACTCTATTCCGTTCGAGGCGAGAAGTCAAGCGAATTTTGTTCAATCTGAACAAAGTTAGCATTTTTTACTGATACGAAATTCGTCTAATTTTGTGAAAATGCACAAATTCAGACAAGGATGAAAACATCGACCGATGACATGTTGCGCCCCTGCCGCATCTCTCGCGACACCCGACGAAGCTACGCCGGGCGACGGTGTGGCGCCAGCTCGTTGAGATAGGACACGATCGCGAAGAGGATGACGAGGACGAAGAGGTTGAGGGGCTGGCGGAAGACCCATTCGAAGCAGCTTTGCAGGTAGGCGGCGGCGAGGCCGCCGGCGAGGCCGGCCGGGACGAAGGCCCACGGGGTTCCGCGCAGGGTGCGCGCGAGGGGGATGCACCTGAACAGATGCCACGCGAACCAGGCGAGCAGCGCCAGCAGCGCCGGGATGCCGCATTCGGCGGCGGTCAGCAGGTAGACGGTCTCGACGAGGGCGTCGGAGGTGTCGCCGCCCCAGTCGCGCACGCGGCCGGCGCGCTCGGCGTATTCGTAGGGCGGGTTGATCTTGATGCCCCAGTTGTTGAGGCCGACGCCGCGCAGCGGCTCGTCCTTCACCATCTCCCACGCGCAGAGCGCGAGCTCGACGCGCGTGGAGCCGGACTCCTTCGGGGCCGTCTCGAAGCGCTGCACGATCCGCGGGGCCATCGCGGCGAGGGCGACGAGGCCCGCGACGGCGAGCGGCACCGTCCGCGCAAGCCACCGGCGGGGGCGGACCCGGACGACGCCACGGCGTCCGCGAGGCGGCCCGCGGCCTCGTCCGTCTCGTGCTGCCAGCCGAGCTGGACGAGCACCGCCGCGCGCGGATGCTCCCGCGCGAACCCGGCGAAGACCGCGCGGTTCGCGGCGAAGTCGCTGTCGTAGACGGCGAGCACGGGCGGGTCGCCGCACAGCAGCGACGCAACGTGCTTCGCGAGCAGATCGGCGAGTGCCGTGGTTTCTTTCATGCGGAAATCCTAGCAGAATCGGAGGGGCCGGGCAAGGCGGGCTCACGGCGGGCAAGGTGGGAGAGGAGCGCGTAGCAGAGCATCAGGCAGACGAGGTTCAGGGGCTGGCGGAAGACCCATTCGAAGCAGCTCTGCGCGTAGGCGATCGTGAGGCCGCCGAGGAGACCCGCCGGGACGAAGGCCTCCGGCCGGCCGCGCAGGCGCCGCAGGAGCCGGATGCACAGCGCCCAATACCATCCGAACCACGCCAGGAGCGCGATCAGCGCCGGGATGCCGCATTCGGCGGCGGTCAGCAGGTAGACGGTTTCGACGAGCGCGTCCCGGTAGTCCTCGCCCCAGTTGTGGATGCGCCCGGCGCGCTCGGCGTATTCGTAGGGCGGGTTGATCTTGATCCCCCAGTTGTTGAGGCCCACGCCGCGCAGCGGTTCGTCCCGGATCATCTCCCACGCGCAGCGCGCGAGCTCGACGCGCGTGCTGCCGGATTCCTTCGGCGCGTTCTCGAAGCGCTCGACGAAGCGCGGGAGCATCACGGCGAGCGCGACGATGCCGGCGAGCGCGAGCGGGACGGACCGCGCGAACCAGCGCCGCGGCCGCACCCGGACGACGCACGCGAGATACGCGATGCCGTAGCCGAGCGGCATCAGCGCGATCGCCATCCGCGAGTAGGAGCGCGCGGTGGCGGCGGCGGCGCAGAGGAACGCCAGCGCGCAGAGGCGGCCGAAGCGCGTGCACAGGCCGTGCGCCAGGTAGCCGGCGAGGAAGAGGCACCCGAAGAGGTGCATCGCGACGGCCATGCTGTTCTGGTGCGGGAAGACGCCGTGCGGCTGGTACACCCCCGCGACGTGCCCGCGCACGACGGCGAGGAAGTTCGCGACGGCGAAGACGGCGAGCGCGGCGAGGACGGTCCGCACGTCGTCCGTCGCGCGCAGGTAGTTCACGACCGCGGCGTAGAAGACGAGCAGCATCGCCATCGTCCAGATCTCGAAGAAGGCGAAGGGGACGCTCTCGGCGGCGGTGAAGCTCGGCAGGCACAGCAGCGCGTAGAGCAGGTAGAGGCGCGAGCCCGCGTCGGGCAGCAGGCCGCCGCGCAGGCGCCGCGCGAAGGCGAGCGCGAAGAGCAGGACGAAGGACGCCAGCCACGCGAGGCTCACGTCGAGCCCGCGCGAGGTGCCGCGGTAGCCCTCCTCGACGAAGAAGGAGATGGAGGTGGCGTTCCAGAGGCACATCGCGGCGACGACGCCGGCGAACGCGACGCGCAGCCACCGCCTCGAGCGCGAGAGCAGGAAGGCGAGCGGCAGGACGCCGAGGCAGGCGGCGGCGAAGACAAGGTACTTCATCCGGGGCTAGAAACCGAAGCCGCCCGCGCCGGCGAAGGGCGCGGCGGGGAGTCGCTTGCGCGAGAAGACGCCGCGCTCGTCCGCCTCGTCCTTCGGGACGTAGACGATGTCGTTGGGCTGCAGCGGCACGTTGCGGCGCGTGCCGGCCATCACGCCGTCCACGTCCACCTTGTACATCTTCGGGTCGCCGAGGCCGTTGCGGATGACGATGACGTGGCTCCAGTGCGTGTCGAGCATCCAGCCCGCGGCGGTGAGCGCCTCCACGAGCCCCAGGCCGGGCTCGAAGAGGCGGCGGTGCGGGTTCTGCACGTCGCCGCAGACGGTGACCGCGGACTCGGTCCGCGGGGCGACGTAGACGTAGTCGCCCTTGCGCAGCGGGAGGTTGTCCAGCGCGTCGCCCGTCTCGATCGCGGCGCGGAAGTCCACCGGCAGGATCTCGCCCTCGCGGACGAGGATCGAGCGCTCCAGGTCCGCCATGTCGACGCTCGCGCCGTTGACGACGCGCTGCGAGCCGCCGCCCGCCTGCGCGTAGACGTCCGCGAGGCGCGAGGCGTCCGTGACGGGGTAGAGCCCGGGCCGCGCGACGGCGCCGGAGACGGTGACGGTCTCGCTGGAGACCTCGGGGACGGTGACGCCGACGACGGGGTGCTTGACGTAGGGCGCGAGGCCCTCCTGGATCGCGTCGCGCGCCTCGGAGAGGGTCTTGCCGGAGACGGACACCTGGCCGATGAAGAACATCCCGATCGCGCCGTCGGGCCCGACGCGCGTCGAGACGCCGAGGTCGTCGTGGCCGTAGACGCGCACGTCGATGCGGTCGCCCGGGCCGATGCGGTAGGGCGGCTTGGGCGCGGCGGCGATGCGGCGCAGCTCCTCGCGGCGCTGGCGCGCGCTCTCCGCGTCGCGCCCGGTCTCCTCGATCACGGCGCTGCCGGCGTCGAGCTCCTCGACGTTCTCGTAGACCTTGTCGGCCCAGCGGGCGGCCTGGCAGCCGCCCGAAAGGAGCGCGGCCGCCGCGGCGAGCGCGGCCAGCCGGGAAAGCGGGGAAAGGATGGCGGTTCGTTGCATGGGTCTAGTCCTCCATTTCGCGGCGGACGGCGCG
>JAFPUX010000024.1 GCA_017413145.1 Kiritimatiellia bacterium
GCGGCGCTTGCCGCCGCCGCCGACCCCGCCACGAACGCGCCCGCCGCGGCCGCGCCCGAGCCGGCCAAGCCGTCCGCGCTCGAAGCGATCGAGCGCACGGACGCGCTCTACGACAAGTTCGGCGCGTCGTTCGTCGAGGTCGCGTGGAAGCTCAAGCGCGATTCCGAGGGCCGCTCGCCGATGCGCGCGATCCCCTACCGCTGCCCGAACTGCGGCAACATCCACTACCGCAACTTCGATTCGATGCTCGCGGAGAACCGCGCGTTCGCGACGCCCGGCTTCGCGCTCGCGGAAAACCGCTTCCTCGCCTACGACCCGAAGATCCGCACCGCCGGCGTGGAGCGCGTCGAGATCCGCCTGCCGCAGCGCCCCGGCGAGGGCTTCGCCGCGCGCGTCGTCGCGTCGTTCCCCGAGCGCGGCGCGCTGCTCTTCGAGACGGAGAAGCCGCTGCCCGGCGTGAAGCCGCTCGAGTTCGCCGCCGCGGGCGAAATGCCGGACGAACCCGCGTATTTCTTCGTCGTGCGCGAGAACGGCATGCTCACGACCGGCGTCCGCACCAAGCCCGTGGACGCGTTCACGCGCTACCTCGACGTCGGCAAGGACTACCTCAAGGGCGTCGAGAACGCGCTGCTCCTCAACGCCTCCAACGAGGCGGTGACGGTCTGCTTCGAGAGCGCATTCGAGGTCGGCAAGGGCTGCTTCGCGGCGCCGTCCGAATGGACGCGCGGCGAGCCGGACGCGGCGGAGCGCGAGGCCGCGGCGCTCGAGGCGCGGCTCGCTCGCGGCATCCTGCCCGTGTTCATGCGCCTCGACCCGAAGGCGCAGGAGGAACGCGGCGGCGGCCGGAGCCGCGTCTACTACTCGTCCGACGACGACGAAGGAAGCAACGGCGACGAGAAGGACCTCGAGGGCATCGTGTTCGAGGGCGGCGTCGTGGTCATCCCGACGGGCGCCGGCGCGGACGAGATCGCGCGCCTCGACAAGCTCGAGGCGACGCTGCCGGACGGCACGAAGGCGCCGCTGGAGTTCGCGGGCGCCTGCAAGGACTTCAAGGTCGTCTACGCGCGGTTCGCGGGCGGCGGCGTCCCGGCGGGCGTCGAGCCGATCCGCGTCGCGGGCGGCTCCATCCTGGAGCGCTTCCGCCAGCCGGCGCTCGACGCGGACGTCGAGAACCGCGGCGACAGGCTGCGCATCCGCACGAACCACCTCCGGCTCGAATCGTTCTCGCTCGGGCGCGACGACCGGCCGCAGGCCGACGGCGACGCGTCGCGCGACCTCTACACGCCCGCGGGCGAAATGATCCAGTATTTCACGGACCGCCGCCAGAGCCGCAACCGCTGGGGCGGCGGCGAACAGGACGCCTTCAACGGCGACCGTCTCGCCGAATTCGCCGCGGGCAAGACGGAGCTCGACCCGGAGATCGTCCCGCGCAAGGGCAAGGACCGCATCCGCGTCGCGTGGTTCGGCGTCGACCTGCAGAGCGTCACGCACGAGGTCGCCAAGGAGAAGAAGGCGCTCGCGTGGCTCGGCAACAAGCGCGACCGCGACGTCGACACGCGCGGCGCGCTCGTGAGCCACGTCTACCCCGGCGGCACCGCGGAGAAGATCGGCGTGAAGGAGGGCGACATCCTGCTCTTCGCGCGCTCGGGGGACGGCTCCGTGCGCCGCGCGATCGAGAGCGACCGCTACGAGAGCCGCGACGTCGAATGGGAGGAAATCTACGACCAGGCGCCCGTGCAGCTCTTCGACCGCATCGACTTCACGCCGTGGCCGGCGGTCGGCAACGCGGCGGACGCCGCGCTCACCGCCTTCGGCATCGGCGCGCCCGTCGCCGTCGAATGGGTCTCGGACGGGGAGCTCCGGCAGGCGGAGTTCGACGTCGCCGTCGCGCCGCCGCACTACCGCACCGCCACGCGCGCCCGCTCCAAGGCGCTCGGCATCATCGTCGCGGACGCCACGTTCGAGGTGCGCGAATACTTCAAGCTCGCCGCGGACGAAGGCGGCGTGGTCGTGACGAAATGCAAGAACGGCAGCCCCGCCGCGATCGCCGGCCTGCGGCCGTTCGAGCTCGTGACGAAGGTGGACGACACGCCGGTCTCCGACGTGCGCGGCTTCCTCGACGCCGTCCGCGGCAAGGAGTCGCTCACGATCACCGCGCGCCGGCTCACCGCGACGCGCGTCGTCCGCATCGCCCTCAAGGGCGGCGCCGCGAAGGACGAGTCCGCGGAAGAATCCGCGGAGGACGCCCCCGCGGAAGAAGAATAGCCGCCGTGTCCGCTCCGCGCGGGCGCGGCACCGCCACCCGCGCGGAGCGACATCCGTACCCCGCCACGAAATACAACGACGAAAAAGGTTCTTGCGTTATTCGCGAATTGCGAATAGAATACCGCGCCATGAAAGGACAAGACCTCGTCGTTCTCGCGAAACTCCTCGACCCGGAAGCCCGATCGCTCGGGTTTCTGGAGCTGGGGCGCGCGCTCGCGCTCAGCGCGTCGGAGGCGCACGCCGCCGTGCGGCGCCTGCGCGACTGCGGACTGGTGGACGCCGCCCGCGCGCCCATCCGCCGCAACGCGCTGGAGTTCCTCTTCTCGGGGCTTCGCTACGTGTTCCCGTTCCGTCCGTCGGGCGGCCC
>JAFPUX010000190.1 GCA_017413145.1 Kiritimatiellia bacterium
CGGACCGCTTCCGCGTCGACCGCGGCCGCCGCGCTCTCCGCGGACACGCGGACCGTGAGCTGGGCGTGACCGCGCGTGAAGCCCTCGTGCACGAGGCGCCGGCAGCGCTCCTCGAGCGCCGCCAGCCCCGCGGGCAGCGCCACGGCGCAGTCGAACTGCTTGCGGTTCACGGACGAAAGCTCCGCCTCCGCGCGGAATCCGCCTTCGGCGGCGGCGCCCCGGCCGAAGCCGGTCATGGAAAGGGTTGACATGCCCCGAAGCCTACCCCATCCCGCCGTCCCGTGTCAAATCGGCTCCGGCTTCGCCTTGACCGGTGCCCGGATCGGCGGTATGATTCGTCCCATGAAACGAGCCGCCGTCGTCTTCCTCCTCGCCGTCGCCGCCGCGGCATTCTCCGCGACGCCCGTCCCGGATCCGGATGCGCCCCCTCCGGCGCCGGGCGCGATCTCCAACGCCGAGGCCGTGTTCCTCGTGCGCTCCGCGCTGGACGGCCTTTTCAAGTTCGACATGGCGCACGAGGGATACGAGGACTTGATCACGCGGATCGAACGGACGGACGGGCGAGTCGGCGTCCGTCAGGTTCTCAACATCCCTTGCGACCGTTTCGCCGCGCAGCAGAACCATCCGGTGGTCTTTTGGCTCGACGAGAGAACCGGCGAATTCGCTCCGCCGCCCGGCGTGACTTTCGAGCCGATGTCCGACACCGAGATTTTGCGCCTTCTCGTGGCCGTGGATCCGGCGCTGGCCGACTGGCTCGCGGACCATCCCCCGACCATCCGGCGCATGGGCGGATTCGTCCTCGTGTCCGTTCCGGGGACGGCGTCGGGGGAGGGGGACGCGGCGTCCCGCGCGCAATGGCGCGCCGAGCGGACTTGGCCGGGCCCGGCGCGCGAGACCTGGGCCGCCTTCGAGGAGCCCGAACGTCTTTTTCTCGGCTGGCATGTCAAACCCCGCCCCTCCCGTCCGAAGCGCAACGAAGCGGAGGCGTCCGCCTCGCTACCCGACGGCGACGCGTTCCGGATCGCGCTCGACGCGCTGGCGGACGAGGACCTGCCGCTACCCGGCACACAACTGACCTGTTCGCGGGAACCGGGCCGGACGCTTGTCGCCGTCACGACGGACGCCGGGCGGTTTGAGGTTCTGATCGACGATGCGACGCGCGCGGTCGTCAGCGGGCCGACGTTCATCGATTCGGCGAACCCCGCCCCGCCCGACGGCTCGGACGATGACGGCGAAAATCCTGTGCTCCGCCGCGTTTCGCGGAAGCTCGGCGGCCTTTCCATGGACGGGTCGCCATGCCGCGCCGAAATGCGGCCCGCGCCCGACGGCAAGACGAGGGTCTCCATTCGGGCGAATGTCGCCCGCGAGACCGACTTCTACACGAACCTCGTGCACGGGGCGGAGCTGGCGCGGTTCCTCTACGATCCCGAACGCAACACGGTCGAAGCGGTCCCGTTCGCGCCAGTGCACGACGATGCCGCGATGGTGCGGTTCGCCAAGGCCGTCATCCCCCAACGGACGTACTCGCGCGACTGTCCCTTCCTCGTGAAGCGCGTCTCCGGCATCGCGATCGTCGGATTTCCCCGGCGGCTCGGCTGGCATGGCAAACTGATCTTCGATCCCGTCTTCTGGTTCCACGATGAATCCGGATCCATGCTCACGGGTCTTTCCGAGCCGGATTGACGAATGCGCTGATCCCGACCATCCTGACCATCTCGACCATCCCAACCATGAAACATCCCCCCCTCTCCCTCGCCGTCGCCCTGGCCGCGGCGGCCGCGTCCGCCGGAACGGACTTCGAAATCCGCGTCGACCTGGACGCCGCGCCCATCCGCGACGCGCGCGCGTCGTCCTGCTTCCCGATGATCGGCTATGCCGGCTGCTTCATGGAGAGCGGCGGCAACGACGCCTTCTGGTTCGGGACGAACGCCGTGGAGACTTCCCGCGCGATGCGCGAGGCCGGCGCGTGGTTCCAGCGCATGTGGGGCGCCGACGACTGGTTCGCCCGCCGCGTCCCGAACCCCGACCCCGACAAGAACAAACGCTACGTGCAGTCCGACCCCGAGGCGGCCTTCCAGTTCTGGAAGGCGAACGGCATCAAGCTCCTCTTCACGCTCGAGGCGTGGGGCGGCGAGCGGTCGAAGAAGCAGATCCTCGAGTTCGTGAAGTGGATCGTCGACAACGGCTACAAGGACGTCGTGGCGGGGTTCGAGCTCGGCAACGAGTCCTCCTACAGCGAGCACTACGCCGACCTCGCGCCGATCTGGACGGAGATCGTCGGCGAGATCCTGAAGATCTGGCCCGACGCGAAGCTCGGCATCTGCGTCGCGGAGCTCTTCGAGAACAACCCGGACATCCCGCACGTCCGCGAGCGCATGCTCGCGGAGGGCAAGATCCGGCGCGACACCTATTTCGCCGCCGCCGACTTCAACCGCTACACCGCGCAGTTCATCGTCGGGATGTCCAACTGCCTCGACCGGATCACGCACGTCATCTACCACGGCTACGGCGGCGAGACGCCCTACAGCTGCTCCTACTACGGGTTCCAGCGCTTCCGGAACTTCGTCGAGGCCTTCCCGGAGCTCAAGGGCAAGAAGTTCTGGCTCTCCGAGGTGCGTCTGCGCTCGGACGAGGACAACCGCTGCCAGCGCCTCTTCCGCGAGACGCTCGGCATGGCCCACTACGCGCTCACCGCGATCTGCCAGCCGGACTTCGACGGCTTCAACCACCACCAGATCTACGCCCTTTCCGGCGGCCTCTACCAGTCCAACGGGAAGCAGTGGTGCATCCAGTGGCGCGACGAGGGCCCGGACTACCCGGACTACAGGGCTCCGCTCGGCCGGCCGCGGCTCGACGTCGGCTCCTGCGGCGTCATGTACCGCATCCTGACCGAGGGCCTCCTGGAGCATCCGCTGCTGCTCGCTCACGGCACCTCGAAGGAGTCCGGAACCGAGGACGGATTCTTCACGTCCGCGCGCTTCATGGACCAGGTCTACGCGCACCGCCGCGCGCTCAAGGAAGGCAAGAGCGGCCGGAAGGTCCCCGCGGTCGAGGGCGAGGTGGAATGGGTCGCGGCCGCCACGCCGCGGCGCGACGGGGTGTGCCTGCTGCTGGTGAACACGAAGCCCGAGCCGCAGCGCATCCGCGTCACGGTGCCGGGCCGCCAGCCCGCGGCGCCGACCTACCGGACGCTCACCTGCCCCGAGCGCTTCCTCGACTGCCGCGAAGTGCCGGGCGACGGCAAGCCGTGGACGCAACTCTCGTGGGAGGAGACGCAGACGGGATACGCCGGCATCCCGATGTCGCCCTACGAGGGGCTCGTCCCCGCCGCCGACGCGCTCGAGATCGAGATCGCCCCGCACACCGTCCAGACCGTCGCCTTCCGCGTCCGGAAGGCGAAGTGACGGCCGCGCGTCGCGGGCGGCCCGCGGCTAGTGCTTGAACGAGCGCTGGCCGGTGAAGACCATCGCGACGTTGTGCTCGTTGCAGCAGTCGATCACGTCCCAGTCGCGCAGCGCGCCGCCGGGCTGGACGATCGCCGTCACGCCCTCGCGGATGCCGACCTCGGCGCCGTCGCGGAACGGGAAGAACGCGTCGGACACCATCGCGGAGCCCGCGATGCCGCCGTGCTCGGCCTTCGACATCTCGTCGACCTCGGCCTCCTTCTTCTTGCCGTCCTCCTCGCCGAACTTGCCGCGCAGTTCGTTGTAGGGCGTCTGCCACTTCTCCCACGCGAACCAGTCCGCGAGCTTGCGGTAGGCCTTGTCGCGCGCGATCTCCGCGACGCCGACGCGGTCCTGCTCGCCGGTGCCGATGCCGACCGTGGCTCCGTCCTTGATGTACAGGACGGAGTTGGAGGTGACGCCGGCCTCGACGAGCCAGCCGAACACGAGGTCGTCCATCTCCTTCGCCGTGGGCTGGCGCGCGATCTTGTGTACCGAGCCGTCCTTGCGCGTCACCTCGGCGGGGAGGAAGTCCGCGCCCTTGCGGGCGAGCGGCGAGAAGGACCACTGCGCGACGAGGCCGCCGTCGATGAGCGACTTGAAGTCGACGAAACGCTTGGCGGCGTACTCCGAGAGCCGCGCCATGTTGCCGATGCGCATGACGCGCAGGTTCTTCTTCTCGGCGAAGACGTCCATCACGCCGGGGGCGAACTCGGGCGCGACGACGACCTCGGCGTAGTTCTCGGCGATGAGCTTCGCGGTCTCGAGGTCGCACTCGCGGTTGAGCGCGATGCAGCCGCCGAACGCGGCGAGGCGGTCGGCCTTGTTGGCGCGGAAGTAGGCCTCGGCGAGCGTGGAGCCGAGCGCGACGCCGCACGGGTTGTTGTGCTTGACGATGATCGCGCAGGGCTTGTCCTGGAGGTATCGCAGGATGTTGAGCGCGTTGTCGGCGTCGGTGAGGTTGGTCTTGCCCGGGTGCTTGCCGGTCTGCAGCAGCTCCGGCTCCGACGCGAGCGGGTTGCCGGGATCGATCGAGCGGACGTCGCCGAGCGCGAGGTTGCCGTTCACGAGCTTGTAGACGGCGGCCTCCTGGCCGGGGTTTTCGCCGTAGCGGAGGCCCTTGCGGACGCCGTCCACGACCCAGCCGACCTTCTCGTAGCGGAGGGTCTGGCGCGAGTCGCCGTCGATGAAGGAAATTTCCATCGCGGGCGTGAAATGGTCGTCCATGATGGTCTTGTAGGCTTGCTTGAGGTCGGGCATGGCGGAGTGGGGGTTGGAGGTGAGAGGTGAGAGGTGAGGGGCGAGAGGCGAGTGGGCGGGGAAGGGGCGCGCCGGAAGCGGCGGAACGGGCGGAAAAGCTACCACAATCCCGGCGGAAAGTCCAACCGTATCCGCGCTTCTCCCCGCCCGGCGGGTGAATTGCAAGTGAAATGAGGCGGCGGGTCATGCGGCGGGAGATCCGGCGGCCTTCTCGGCGGCTGAAAGACCGCCGAGCGAGGCGCGATGGATTTCGTTGATCCGTTCGGCCAC
>JAFPUX010000191.1 GCA_017413145.1 Kiritimatiellia bacterium
CGCACGCGCTGGAGGACCTCGTGCCCGCGCTCGGCCTGCTGCCGCGGCTGCTGGCGCTTGCGCCGGGCCTCGCCCCGCACGACGCGCTCTACGACGCCCTCGCCTGCGGCCTTCTCCTGCGCCACCTCCTCGCCCAGCCCGGCTGGGCGGACCTCTCTCCGGCGGAGCTCGCCTCCGTCCGCTAGTGCGCCCTACGATCGCTGCTGTAGTTTTTAACACAGAGCCACGCAGAGCGGCCGGAGCGGCCGATGTTTCCGCTTCGCGCCCTTCTCGGCGTTCGAGCCGGTTTCAATCAGGTTTGTTTTGAGCGGGGCTCCGCCCCGCACCCCGTCCCGCCGCGAAAAACCTCACGCGAAGTGCGCAAAGTCCGCAAAGGGGATCCGACAAACCCTTCGCGGACGTCGCGAACTTTGCGTGAGGAAATTCATCCCGCGCCGATTTTCGCCCTTGCCCCCGTGCCCCGTTTCTGCTACTCTTCCCTTGTCGCGCGGCGCTTCGCCGCGCCCCGGAGAACCCCGCCACCCAGCACCCTTTGACCACAAACTAACCGCTTGCTAACTGCAAGAGTCGTCTCTTCGAATCCGTGGAAAGATTTTGTGTGACGACACGAAGCAGGAACGCGCGCAACGCGCGTCTTCCTTAACGTGTTTCACACAAGGCACTTCCACGGAGCCTGAAGAGAGACACCGGAGGAAGGCGCGTTTCTTTTGCCTCAACGTCTGAATCCGTTTGCAATCCAACCTTAAGGCGAAAGGAAGAGCATAATCATGGCAAAGACACAAACTGACAAATACATGTTATCCCTTGCAGGGGAACATGCCGTTTGCTCGGAACTCCTGAGAAGGGGGATTCCCTGCACGCTCACGCTCGGAAACGCGAAAGCCGCCGACATCATCGTTACCGCGCCAAATGTCAAGACTCGAATCATAGAAGTGAAAACATCTTCCTCAAATCGATTCGTGACGAACTTTTTCCAGAAGTATCCAACGCCCAAAACCGTTCCTCATCCAGATTTCTGGGTTGTGGTACAAATTGACAAGGATTGTCATGCGACACGTTTCTTCGTTTTGACCCATTCTGAAATGGCTCAAGTCCAAATGCGGCGAAACCAGATCAGCACGTGGTCTCGTGTTAACGGAGTTGACAATGTCCTTCTCAAGCACGTTCTTCCGTTTGAAAACCGTTGGGACAAGATTGCGAAGTTATTTCCTTCATCTTGATTTACGGGGAATCGGAGCATGAACACCCACACCTTTTTATTTGTCGTTATGCTGTGCATGACGGCTCTTTTCACATCCGCGCAGTCTTCCTTCCGCGACTTTACGGACGCCGTCGATGCGACGCTCGACGCCGCGCGCGAGAGCCGCGAACAGAACGCGGCGGAAACCGACGTCCGCGCCATCTTCGCCAAGGCGAAGGCGGCGGCGGACGAGGACGACAAGCTCAACCTGTGCGGGTTCTACACGGGAATGAGCGCGGCCGACGCGCGGACCCTTGTCGGCCATTACGCGCTCAAGGACGGCGAATGGTCGCTTGAAGGCGATCCCGTTTACAAAATCCTACTTTCTCTCAAGGGCGTCCGGCGCGTCACGAAGGGCGGCAACACGTTCGACGAGCTCGCCCAAGCCGTTGCGAACCGTGTCGGAAGCTTGAAGCAGGATTGGGAAACCAAAGTCTACAGCCTGAAGACCATCGACGGGATTTCCGTCACAATGTCCGAATCGTCTGGGTTCACCATGGTTGACACGGAAGCCAAGGCTGCCGCCGAACGCAAGGCGCGCGAAGAACGAGAAGCCGCCGAACGCAAGGCGCGTGAAGAACGGGCTGCCCCCGAACGCAAGGCGAAGGAAGAGGCAAAAAAGACTGCTCTTGCCTGGCAGTCCAAATCCAAGAAGGTCTCGATTTCGGATTCCGTTTCCATTGAGCTACAATCCGTCCCCGGAAATCTTTGGTTCGGCAAATACGAGGTCACGCAGGCGCAGTGGAAGGCGGTGATGGGGGACAATCCGTCGCGCTTCAAGGGCGCCGACAATCCAGTCGAGAACGTCTCGTGGGACGACTGCCAGGAGTTTCTGAAGAAGCTCAACGCACTTCCTGCCGTCAAGGAGTCCGGGCTGACGTTCCGGCTGCCGACGGAGGAGGAATGGGAATACGCCTGCCGCGCAGGCGCGACGGGAAAGTATTGCCTTCTAGCCAACGGGACGGAAATCACGGCGGATACGCTCGGCCGCGTGGCGTGGTTCAAGGACAATTCAGACTCCACGCACCCCGTCGGGCAGAAGGAGCCGAATTCATTCGGTCTCTACGATATGCACGGTAATGTGTGGGAGTGGACCTCGACTGCGGATCGCGGGCGCCGCGTCCCCCGCGGCGGCGGCTGGTACTCCTCGGCCAGGCTCTGCGAGTCCTCCTACCGGAACTGGAGCTCGCCCGTCCTCCGGTACAGCCGCCTCGGCTTCCGCCTCTGCGCCTCCGGCAGGGCCGACTGACACGCGGAGCGCAAGCTAGCCGGTAGCGAGCGGAGCGAGGGGAGGGGAGGCAAGCCGCGCGGAGCGCGGCGAGCAAGGGCGGGCGAGCGAGAAAACTGAAGCGCGCGAAGCGCGCCGAAGCCGCAGGAGCTCGGCGTGCTGCAGTTCGGCCATCGGATCAAGAAGAAGCCGCGGTGCTCGGTAACGATCAAGGTCGAGGAAACGGGCGAAGTTTACAAGTTCACGCCGTAGGGCGCGCGGTTTGCGGTGCGGGCGGGCGGTTGGCGCGGAGGGGCCGCAAGCCGCGCACAACGCGGCAAGGCCCCGACCTGGCAAGGTTGGCGCGAAACGGTTCCTTGCGCAGGCGGCTGCATCCACAAGCCGAGGCGGCGCAGGGGCGCACGGTCCCATGCGCGGCGCAAGGGTTCTGCTTCGCGCGGCCTTTGCCGGGTTGGGGCCTTGCGCGGGGCGGCTGCGCCGGCCCGCGCAAGGCCCCTCCATGGGCGAACGACCGCCCGCGCCGCAAATCGCACGCGCGGCCGGGCGGGCCCGGCCGCGCAGGCGGCGGATAGAGCGCTGGGGGGAAGGCGGGGTTTAGCCGCGCGGGTGGCTAGCGCACGAGGCGGCGCAGGGGCAGGAGCGCCATGAGGAACGAGAGCGCGAAGGCGAAGAGGAAGCCCTGCGCGATCTTCGCCCACGGGACGATGAACTGCACCGGCAGGCCCGCGTTCCACTGCGCGCGCGTGACGCCGGTGAAGCACCACCCCACCAGCAGCCCGCTTGCCAGCGAGAGGACGAGCGTGCACAGGATCACGAGCAGCGCTTCGCCGAGGTAGAGCCGCGCGAGCTGGCCCCGCGTGAGGCCGACCGCGCGCATGACGTCCGTTTCGCGCTTGCCCGCCCGCGCGGATGCCACGAGCAGCGCCGCGATGCCCGTGCACGTGACGAGCAGCGACCAGAACGGCAGGCGCGCCATCATCCCGATGATGTCGCCACCGTGCGCGAGCGTGCCGTCCGCGATTTCGTCGCGGTGGTGCACCTGCACCGAGCAGCCGCGCAGCGCGCGGTCGCCGTCCGGCGTTTCCGCGACCGCCGCGCGCAGCGCGTCGTCGAGGCGCAGCGTCGCCTGCAGCGGGTCGCCGGCGCGCAGCGCGTCGGAGAAGGAGCACCACAGAAAGTGCACGGAATCGTCTTCCAGCGAGAGTTCGCGCGCGGTCTTCTCCGACGTGATCGCGACGCCGCACGGAATGACCTTGCCCACGCCGGCGCCCGGTTTGGCGCCGGGGCCGCCGGGGCCGCGCCCCCCGCCGCCCATCATGCCGGGCGGCATCGCGCCGGGACCGCCGGCCTTGCGCGCCTTCGCCATTTCGCGCATCGGCCCGACGGGCGCGAAGCGCTGGCGCACGAGCGAGCGCGAGGTGACCATGTGCCAGTTGAGTTCGACGACGCCCGCGACCGCGAGGCGCGTGCCGTCGCCCATGACGATTTCGTCGCCCTTGTGCAGCTTGGCGAGGCGCGAGAGCATCGCGGGGATCACGCACGCGGGGCCGTCGGCGAGCGCCTTCGCGGCGGACGCGGCGTCGCCCTCGACGAACCGCATCGGCGCCAGGCCGCCGGCGCCGAAGAGCGCGTCCGGGTCGGCGCCGAGGATCTGCAGCGGCGAGGACGGGAAGCCCTTCGGCCGCGACTCGACGAACGCTTCGTCGAGCGGCATGACGAACGCCTCGAGCGGGACCGCGCGCGACGCGGCCGCCGGCGCGTCGCCGCGCGGCTTCGCGACGGCGTCGCACACGGCCTTCGCCTGCGCGCCCGTCAGCCCGCCGGGCAGGAGCGAAACGATCGCGTCGGGCCATTCGGGCGAGGGGACGAAGCCGGACATGAGCGTCCCGCCCCAGGTGTGGATGGCGACGAACGAGACGAGGCCGAGCGAGATCGAGAGGACCGCGCCCATGGCGCGCCCCGGCGCGCGGGAGAGGCGGCGCGAGAGCAGCCGGGGATCGAGCGCGAGCAGCCACGCGACCGGGCGCACGAAGACGCGCTCGACGAGCCGCATGAGAGGGTGCACGAGGAGCACCGCGCCGGCGAGCCAGCACGGCAGGCCGACCGCGACGAGCAGCGCGAGCCGCAGGTTGCGCTCCATCCCCTCGGCGCAGCCGAGCGCGGCGATGGGCAGCGAGAGCGCGAGGCCGAGCAGGACCTTCGCGGGCGAGACGGGCTTCGGCGCGACCTGCGTCTCCGCGAACGCCTCCA
>JAFPUX010000192.1 GCA_017413145.1 Kiritimatiellia bacterium
CCGCCGCGGCTCGACGGGGACGCCTCGCCCCACCCTTCTCTCCTCCAAAGCGGAGGAGGTCTTCGACGCCGTCGGCGAGCGGACGAAAAAACGGCGCCCGGACGGCAGGGCCGTCCGGGCGCCGGAGAAGCGACGCGGGGGCCGGCGCGAAGCGCGCGGTCCCCGCGGGGCGACCGTCATCCGCGCAGGTTCTCGTGGTAGACGGTGTGGAGCAGGTGGTGGGCCTTCTCCGAACCGGGCTCGCCGAGGTATTCGGCGTAGAGCTTCTTGATGTCCGGGTTCTCGTGCGAGAGGCGGATCGGCTTGCCGGCGTCCTCCGCGTAGAGCCCTTCCATCCGGCGGGCCAGCGTCTCGGAGCGCTCGCCCTTGATGTAGGGCTGGCCGCCGCCGTTGATGCACCCGCCCGGGCACGCCATGATCTCGATCGCCTGGAAGCGCGTGCGGTCGGCGCGGACCATCTCCAGCGCCTTGCGCGCGTTGCCGAGGCCCGAGGTCACGGCGACGTTCACCGAGAGGCCCGGGGCGACCTCGACCTTGGCCTCCTTGATCCCCTCCAAGCCGCGGACGGCCCGGAAGTTGATCGCGTCGCCCGCGAGGTTCTTGCCCGTGAGCATCGTGTGCACGCTGCGGAGGGCCGCCTCGAGCACGCCGCCCGTCACGCCGAAGATCACGCCCGCGCCCGTCGATTCGCCGAGCGGGCTGTCGTATTCTTCGTCGTCGCGGTTCGCGAGATTGATGCCGGCCTCGCGGAGCAGGCGCACGAGTTCGCGCGTCGTGATGACGTAGTCGACGTCCTTGACGCCGCCGGGCGCGAACTCGGGGCGCGCGGCCTCGTACTTCTTGGCCTGGCAGGGCATGACGGAGACGACGATCAGGTCCTCGGGCTTCACGCCGGTCTTCTCGGCGTAGTAGCTCTTGGCGACGGCGCCGAACATCTGCTGCGGGCTCTTGCAGGAGCTCGGGATGTCCAGGAGGTCCGGGAAGTGGTGCTCGAGGAAGTTGATCCAGCCCGGGCAGCACGAGGTGAGGATCGGCAGGTGGGCCTCCTTCTGCGCGTCGGCGTCGGACTTGCCGGCTCCCTTGAGCTCGAGGTACTTCTTCACGCGGCCGACGAGCTCGTTGCCCTCCTCCATGATGGTGAGGTCGGCGGAGAAGTCGGTGTCGAACACCTTGTCGAACCCGAGCATGCGGAGCGCGGCGACGAGCTTGCCGGTGACCGGCTCGCCCGGCTTGAAGCCGAACTCCTGGCCGATGGCGACGCGGACCGCGGGCGCGGTCTGGACGACGACGGTCTTCTTCGGGTCGTGGATGGCGGCCATGACCTTCTTGGTGTAGCTGACGCCCACGATGGCCCCGACGGGGCAGACGTTGACGCACTGGCCGCAGAAGGTGCAGGAGGAGTCCGCGAGCGGGATCATCGACGCGGTGCCGACCTTGGCGGGGAAGCCGCGGCCGTTGCCGGTGAGCGCGCCGACGGTCTGCACCTTGTTGCACACCGTTTCGCAGCGGCGGCACATGACGCACTTGGAGAGATCGCGCATGATCGCGGCGCTCTCGTCGACCGGATACGAGTTGCGCTCGCCCTGGTAGGAGATCTCGCGGATGCCGAACTCGGCGGCGAGCTTCTGCAGCTCGCACTCCTGGTTCTTGGCGCAGGTGAGGCAGTTCTGCGGGTGGTCCGAGAGGAGCAGCTCCAGGACCGTCCGGCGCGCCTTCATCGCGCGGGCGCTGTTCGTCCAGACCTCCATGTTGGGGGCGACGGGCGTGGCGCAGGCGGGCGCGAGGATCTTGCGCGGGCCGCGGATGCCGGTCGCCTCGACGAGGCAGAGGCGGCAGCTGGCGGGCTTGTTGGCGACGCCGCAGCCGACGTCCGGGCAGTAGCACAGCGTCGGGATGTGGATGTTGAGCTTGTTC
>JAFPUX010000193.1 GCA_017413145.1 Kiritimatiellia bacterium
CGCACAAGACCCCCAACGCGCCCGGCACCTACCTCAAGAGCTCGCTCATGGACATGATGGCGTGGGACGCGACCGACCACGCCGACCTCATCGACCAGCCGCTCCTCGTGATCGCGGGCGACAGGGCCGACAGCCTCTACATGTCCGAGGAGGCCTTCGCCAAGGCGACCGGCACGGCGGACAAGGAGCTCTTCCTCGTCCCCGGCGCGACGCACATCAAGACCTACTACGTCCCGGAATACACCGCGGCCATCGCCGCCAAGCTCCGCGACTTCTTCGAGCGCGCGCTCGCGACCGCCCCATCGGACATCGACCGCTAGCCGTGCGCACATCCCTTGCCATGCTCGCCGCCGCCGCCCTCGCCGCCTCCTGCTCCCGCGCCGGGGGGACGCCGCCGGAGTTCCGCATCCGGGAGACGGCGCGGGTACCGGCGGCGTTCTTCGGGGCGGCCCCGGCGGCGGGGCGGGTCGAGCGCATCGAATACGCGTCGCGCGACTACACGCGGGAGGACGGCGGCGCGGTCCGCAAGCCGGCGTTCGTCTACCTCCCGCCGGGCTACTCGGAGACGAACCGCCACGACGTGATCTACCTGCTCCACGGCTGGACGGGCGTCGCCGAAGAGTTCTTCGGGAGGCCGGAGTGGCCGGCGATGAAGAACCTCTTCGACAACCTCGTCGCGCGCGGGCGGTGCCGGCCGTTCATCGCCGTCGCGCCCACGTGGGACCGCGACAACCGCGCGAAGGACTGGGACGAAAGCACGCGCGAGGCCGCCGTCTTCCACCGCGAATACGTCGCCGACCTGATCCCCGCCGTCGAGGGGCGCTACGCGACGTGGGCGGAGGCAACCGACGAGGCGGGCATCGCCGCCTCCCGCGCCCACCGCGCCCTCGGGGGCTTCTCGCTCGGCGCGATCACGACCTGGCATGTCTTCGAGCACGCCTTTCCCGCCACCGCGCTCTACCTGCCGATGAGCGGCGACAACTGGCACGTCGAGATGTTCGGCGGCGCGACGCACCCGGAGGAGACCGCGGACTTCCTGGCCTCCCTCGTCGCCGCCTCGCCGTACAGGGACGACTTCCGCGTCTGGTACGCCGTCGGCTCGCGCGACGTGCGCCTCCCGCAGACCCACAACCAGGCACTCGCGATGGCCGCGCGCCCCGGCGTCTTCGGCCCCGGCCATTTCTCCTACTGGCAGAAGCCCGGCGGTTGCCACGACCTCGCCGCCGTCCTCGAGTTTCTCTACAACGCCCTGCCGGAGTTCTTCCCGGCGGAGGCTCCGGCCCCGGCCGCCGCTCCGCCGCCGCCCGCGCCGTTCATGGCGAACACGCCTGTGCGCGAGGTCGTCGCCGCGCCGGAGTTCGCCCGGTTCGGGCGTCTGCTCTTCCCCGTCCACGAGGGCTATTGGAGCGGCGAAACGCTCGGCGGCCTGCGCCTCGCGTGGTATTCGGAGATCCGCCCCGAATCGACCGTGGCCGTGCTGAACCGCCTCCGCGCGGACGCCGCCGCGGGCCGGACAGTCTTTCTCGACCTCTATTCGGAGGACGAAAAGCGCGCCGACCCCGCCAAGCGCGACACCGGCCTCTTCTTCTTCCGCGGCAGCCCCGGCGCGCCCTTCGCCATCGTGAACGCGGGCGGCGGCTTCGCCTATGTCGGCGCGATGCACGACAGCTTTCCGCACGCGCTCGCGCTCTCGGAGCGCGGGGTCAACGCCTTTGCGCTGATTTACCGTCCCGGCGCGCGGACCGCGTGCGAAGACCTCGCCCGCGCCATCCGCGTCGTGTTCGACCGTGCGGAGGAGCTGGGCGTCTCAAGCGACGGCTACTCGCTC
>JAFPUX010000194.1 GCA_017413145.1 Kiritimatiellia bacterium
CGGTCCGGCCAGGCGCGCCGCGCGGGCCTCGCGCCGCCGCCACAGCCACCACGAAAGCGCGGCGAGGGCGGGCGCGAGCCAGAGCAGGAGCAGCAGGGCCGGACGGACGAAGGTCATCCGCGCATCTCCGGGGTGATCGCGTAGGCGTGCGAAAGGGCGTTGTTGCCGCGCGAGTCGCGGATCTGGACGCGGACGAAGCGGTCGTCCTTCCAGAGCGGGAACTCGGCGTGCGTGAACGTGCATCCGCGCTTGTCGGCGTAGCGGCGGCCGTCGCCGACGATCCACGCGTGCTCGCAGGGCGTGCACTCGACGTGGACGACGCCGTCCTCGACGTAGAGCGCGAGGATGCGAGGCGGGTCGTCGCGGCCTTCGGTGCAGTAGAATTCGCCCTTGACCATCGACTGGACGATCGCCTCGTAGGTCAGCTCCTTCGCGCCGAACATCGTCGAACCGCCGAAGCTCTGCACCAGCTCGCCGCCGTGATTGTGGTTGTCGTCGCCCATCGAGCAGAAGAGCGACGGCCCCATGCGGCGCAGCATCATGTCGTAGACGTAAGGGCAGAACTCGCCCCCCGTCTCGACCTCGGTGGCCCAGTTGAGGACCTCGAGCGACCAGATGCCCTTGAGCGGGAGGAAGTGCTGCGGCTCGGCGAGCGACCAGTTCGGGTGGTTGTACTGGACGAGGAACCCGGCCTTGTTCGCTTCGTCAATGAGGTGCTGGACGTTTTCGAGGTTCCAGACGGAGCGGCGTTGCTTTTCCTCCTCCGTGCCCTCGAAGAGGTTGCCGTGCCAGACCGCCCAGAGCGTGTCGCGGAACGGCATGGGGCCGGGGTCGGGGACCTTCGAGAACAGGTTGAAGTGGTGCGTCGGGCGGTAGCGCCAGCCGTTGTTCTCCCGCATGTAGTCCAGTTCGTCCTCGGGGACGGACTGCGCGGAAACGTCCAGTTCCGTCGACGTGAGCGGCAGGAAGCGCTCGTCCGCGAGGTCGTTGTGCGGCACGAGCACGTTGTGGTCGGAGAAGGCCACGACCGAGTAGCCCCGTTTCTTGTATTCGGCCTTGACGCGCTCGGGCGGCCAGAAGCCGTCGGAGTGCTGGGTGTGGCAGTGGAGGTTGGCGCGGTACCAGTTCACGCCGTCGGGGAGGAGGTAGGTTCTCATGGCGGGCCTGATTCTACCACGCCCCCCGCGGCGTTGCAAACGCCGGAAAACTACGCCTCGCGGGTCCAGACCTGCATTTCGGCGGGACCGCGGTTCTGCCAGAGCGCGTAGGGGATCGCGACGAAGCGGCGGCGGCGCGTGCGCGGCGCGGCGTCCGAGTAGAGCTCTTCGCCGGGGCGCGTCGTCTCGAACGCCGTGCCCGCGATGGCGACCGTCCCGCGCGGGAGACCCTTCGCGGCGACGAGCTTGAAGTCCTGTTTCGCGGGAATCGACAGGCGGTGGAGGCCGGGGCCGTTGTCGACGCTCTCGAGCGCGTAGACGAGCGGGCCGCGCTGCAGCGCGATGCATCCGGCGTCGGCCGCGACGCTGTCGTTCGCGCGCAGGACGCGCACCGGCATCGCGAGGTCGAGCGCGACCTCGTCGCCGGGCTTCCACGCGCGTTTGAGCGACACCCAGCCGTCTTTCGCCTTCGCGGCGGCGCGCTTTCCGTTGACCGCGACGGAGAACGTTTCGCACCAGTCGGGAATCCGGAGCGACAGGGCGAAGGGAACCGCCGCCGCCGCGGCTCCCTTCGCGAATCGGATCTTGACCGCGCCGTCGTAGGGATACTTGCCCTCGACGACGATCCGCAGCCCGTTGTCCAGCTTCAGCTCGGACGCGGCGGGGATGCAGAGGCGGACTTCGCCGGGGGCGAGCGCCCAGCAGAGCTGCGCGGCCTGCGGCCAGAAGCGGGCGAAGTTGGTGGGGCAGCAGGAGCAGTAGAACCACGCCTGGCGCTCGCGGGCGTAGGGCGAGTCGGCATTGGAGGCGAGCGGGTTCTGGTAGAAGAACCGGTCGCCGGAGAGCGAGACGCCCGAGGGGATGCCGTTGTAGAGCGCGCGCTCGAAGACGTCGATGCCGCGCGCCCCGCCGGTGAGATCGTGCAGGCGGCGCGAGAGGAGCGCGAGTCCGATCGCGGCGCAGCTCTCGGCGTAGGCGGTGAGGTTGTCGAGCTTGAAGTCGCGTTCGAACGCCTCGCCGTCGCGGGCGGTGCCGATGCCGCCCGTGACGAGCATCCGGCGCTTCGTGGCGTTCTTCCACATCGCGACGGCGGCTTCGAGCAGGCCCACGTCGGGCTTGGCGTCCCCGGCGTCGACCATGCCGCAGCACAGGTAGGCCCAGCGCACGGCGTGGCCGACGGCCTCGCGCTGCTCGCGCGGCGGCTTGTGCGCCTGGAGGTATTCGAGGCGCCAGCTCTGCCAGCCCTCCTTCTCGACGTAGTAGTTCGGCGCGCGGCCGCGCTCGTCGACGAAGTAGTGCGCGAGGTCGAGGTACTTCCGCTCCCCGGTCGCCCGCGCGAGACGGCAGAGCGCGAGCTCGATCTCCTCGTGGCCGGGGTAGCCGCGCTTCTGCCCGCGCCTGCGGCCGAAGGTCTTCGCGATGAGGTCCGCGTAGCGGCGCATCGCGTCGAGGAAGAAGCGCTCGCCCGTCGCCTCGAAGTGCGCGGCGGCGGCCTCCATGAGGTGCCCCGCGCAGTAGAGCTCGTGCCAGTCGTGGAGGTTCGTCCAGCGCTTCTCCGGCTCGACGAGCGTGAAGTGCGTGTTGAGGTAGCCGTCGGGTTGCTGCGCGGAGACGATGAGCTTGGCGACCCGGTCGAGCTCCTTCGCGAGCGCGGGGTCGGGGCGCCGCGCGAGCTCGCGCGCCATGCCCTCGACGACCTTCGCGACGTCGCTGTCCCAGAAGATGTGCGGGTACCACTTGTCGCCCTTCTTCCACTTGAGCTTGAGCGCGTCGATGCAGTGCTCCTTTTCGAAGTGCTTCAGGCAGGCGGGAATCGTCGCGGTGCGGTTCGCCTCGACGCGGGGCGCGAGGACGGGGTCGGCGAGCGAAACGGACGCGGGGGCGGGGGTGGCGTATTTCATGCCGGAAAGTCTAGCAGACTCCCGGACCGCCCGCAAGGCCGGCGCCGACCGGCTAGCCGCTCCGGCGGCGGCGCGCGGCGCGCTTGCGGAAGAAGGCGCGCACGGGGTCGGCCGGATCGGCGTCCGTCGAGAAGTCGATCGCGTCGATGCCGTGGCGGCGGAAGAGCGCGGCCAGGTCGGCGCGGCGCTTCGCGGCGCCTTCGCCGTAGGCGGCGCGCAGCGCGGGCGAGGAGAGGTCCGCCCAGACGCTTTCGCCCGTCTCGGGGTCTTCCAGCTCGACGAGCCCAGCGGCGGGCAGGTCCGCTTCGGCCGGGTCGCGCACCGGGCAGCACACGAGGTCGTGGCGGCGCGCGAACGCGGCGAGACGGCGTTCGTAGCCCTCCGCCTGGAAGTCCGAGACGAGGAAAACGACGGACTTGCGGTGCAGCGAGTTCTCGAGCCGCTCCAGCGCGGCCGCGAGGTCCGTTCCGCCGCGCGCGTCGTCCGCCGCGAGCACTTCGCGCACGATGCGCAGCACCGCGGTGCGGCCGCGGCGCGGCGGCACCCACTTGACGACGCGGTCGGAGAAGAGCAGCAGGCCGACGTTGTCCTGGTTGCGGATCGAGGTGAGCGCGAGCAGGCAGGCGATCTCCGCGGAGAGCTCGGCCTTCGTCCGGCCGCGCGAGCCGAACGACTGCGAGCCCGAAACGTCCACCGCGAAGATCACGGTGAGCTGCCGCTCCTCGGCGAAGCGTTTGACCTGCGGGAAACCCGTGCGCGCGGTGACGTTCCAGTCGATGGAGCGCACGTCGTCGCCCGGCACGTAGGCGCGGATTTCGTCGAACTCGAGCCCCTGCCCCTTGAACGCGGAATGGTAGTCGCCGGCGAGCCGGTCGTCCACGAGGCGGCTGGTGAGGATGCGGATGCCCCGCACCTTCTTCATGAGTTCGGCGGCGTCGAGCGGCATGGCGCTACTTCGCCTTCCCCTGGAACGGGAAGGCCGGGAAGCCCTCCTTGTTGAAGAGCCGCATCGACGGCGGATACATCGACCAGGCGTAGCGCACGCGCGCCGGCTTCGGCACGTCGGGCGAGGACACGACGACGGCGTTGCCTTCGAGCCGCGCCTCCGCCCAAGCCCACTTGCCGCGCACGCCGGCGATCGCGAAGGCGTGTTCTTCGGGGACGAAGGTCCCGTGTGCGGGCTTGCGTCCAGCAAGCCCGCACACGGGCGTGTCGCGGACGACGAGGCCGGAGCCGACTTCGGCGAACGTGCAACGCAGGGCGGCGCCCTTGCGCGTCACGGCCTTGAGGATCGGACCGGTGGCCGTGCCCTTCGCGCCGTAGACGAGCTTGCCGGCGAGGGCGTCGAGGCGGCGCGCGACCTCGCGCTTGTTGCTCGGGTGGATGTCGCTGTGGTCGCCGATGTCGGCGGCCGTTACGAGGTCGCAGAAGCGGATGGAGCGGATCTCCTCCTGCACCGCGCGGATCGCCGTCCAGTCCTGGTCGTTCTCCGGCCCGAAGTCCTTCCAGAAGCCGTCGGGGAGGCGGTTGTCGGGCGAATGCCGTTCGTAGGCGGCGAGCTGAACCTGCAGGAACGCCATGTCGGGCGAGCGCGTCGCGCGGCGCCAGCACTCCACGAGCAGCTTCTGCCAGCGGCCGTACTTCTTCCACTCGGACGCGTTGGACTCGCCCTGGTACCAGATCGCGCCCTTGAAGCGCAGGGGCGAAACCGGCGCGAACATCGCGTTGAAGAGCGTCGAGGGGAGCGTCATCGAGGCGCGCGGGTCGACCTCTTCCGCGCCGACGGGCGCCACGGGGCGCTCGCCGCACGCCTTGGACGGACGCAGCTCCACGCGTTCGGCCCAGTCGCCGCCGTTGAGCGGGATGCGGTCGTCCGAGCCGACCGCGCCGATCCAGACGTTGCCGAAGCCGCCCGAGCAGAAGTGGTTCGCGAGGCGGACCGCGACGACGTGCCGGCCGGGTTTCGCGAGCGCGGCGGGGACGGCGTAGTCGCGCATCGCGTACCAGTAGGACCGCGTGTCGATCCACGTCTGGCCGATCTTGCGGCCGTCCCAGAAGACCTCGTCCGTGTCATTCATCCAGTCGGCGCGGAAGCGCACGCGCGCCGGGTCCCAGCCGGCGGGGATCTCGACTTCGCGGCGGTACCAGATGACGCCCGGCTCCTTCGCGCCGGAGAGCGACGCGAGCGTGCCGTGCGTCCAGCCGCGGACGTCGAGCCCGGGCTTCGCCCACGACGCGAGCGCGGCCTTCGTGGCGGCGGGGTTGGACGCGAAGAACTTGCGGCGGAGCCAGTTCTCCAGCAGCCTCGTGCGGCGCTCGGCGTCGTTCTTCATGCGGCGCGTCGCCTCGTCGATCCCGCCCTTCGCGAGCTTGCGGGCGCGGGCGATCTGGTCGAGCTCGGCCTTGCAGCGGTGGCGGCGGAAGGTGGCCTCGTCGATCCACGGCTCGATGCGGCAACCGCCCCAGTTGCTCGAAACGATGCCGACCGGGATGCCGAGGCGCTTGCGCAGGAGCACGCCGAAGAGGTAGCCCACGGCCGAGCAGATGCCGACCGCCTCGCGCGAGGTGGCGGGCTTCCAGCACGCGCCGCGCGGCAGGTCGCGGCACGGACCGTCGGGCGAGACGGCGCGCTGCGAGTAGAGGATGCGCAGGTCGGGGTCGTTTGCCTCGCCCGCGAGGTCCCATCCGCCGGGCAGGCCGTAGAACTGCGAGCCCACGACGGGAAACTCCATGTTCGACTGGCCGCCCGCGAACCAGACGTCGCCGACCGCGACGTCCTTGAGCTCGATTGCGGCGCCGCAGCCGTTCTCGGCGCGGACCACGTGGCCCGTGCCGGCGGGCAACGCGGGGAACTCGACGCGCCACTCGCCGTCCGCGCCGGCGCGGACGGACTTGCGGACGCCGTCGAACGCGACCTGGACGGTCGAGCGCGCGGGCGCCGTGCCGGCGATCTCGATCGGCATTCCGCGCTGGAAGACCATGTGGTCGGAGTAGACGTTGGGGAGGGAGAAGGCGGGTTGCATGGGAGGTTTTGGTTGAAAGTCGAGAGGGAAAAGTGGTGCGGTTGAAGTCGGGGGTGTCCGGGCTGGAACGAAACGGGATTCTCCCACAAATCGTTCCGCACCGCAAGTCTCGCGGAATCCAAGCCGATTCCCGATTTTCCGCCATCGATTCCACCGTCGATTCCACGGTGGAATCGAAAAAGTCGAGGACGGGAAACGCGGCGGAGAAACAGCCGGACGGCTAGGACGGCTAGAGCGCGCGGAGGCCGAAGGCGGGGTTGAAGGCGGCCAGGTCGCGGACAAGCGCGGACGCGTCGTCCCAGCGGCCGCCGGCGGGCGGCGCGAGGCGGCGGAGCGTTTCGGCCGTCTCCCGGTCGCGGTCGCCGGGCGAGAACGCGGCGCCGGCGCGGAGCTTGGCGAGCGCGGGGGCGAGGAAGCGGCGCGCCAGTTC
>JAFPUX010000195.1 GCA_017413145.1 Kiritimatiellia bacterium
AGACCGCCGGACCCCGCGCAACGCGGCGCGCTACGGCGCGCGGCGCTCGCGGCGCGCCTCGGAGAAGCGGACGATCGCGAGGCGGACCAGCACCGCCGCGAGGGCGAGCAGGACCGCCGTGACGGCGCCGAGCGTCGGGTTGCCCGCCTTCCACGAGCCCGTGCAGAGGAGCCACAGGCCCGCCGACGACACCGCGAGCATGAAGAGCATCGGGAAGAGCGTGATCCACCACGCCTTGCGGTTCCTGTAGAGCCACAGCGACGCGGTGAAGAGCGTGAGGCCCGCCAGGAGCTGGTTCGCCGAGGCGAAGACGTTCCAGAGGTTCTTCGCCGCCTCGGGGTTGCCGAGCAGAAGCAGCGCGACGAGCGCCACGACGAGGCCCGTGGCGACGTACATGTTCGAGACCGCGGCGGCGAACGGGTTCGGCGCCTTCGTCCGGTCCTGCGATCCCGTGAAGAGCTCCTGCCATGTGAAGCGCGCGAGGCGCGTGGCGGTGTCGACCGAGGTCATGAGGAACGCCGAGACGGCGAGCGACATGAAGACGGTGCCGGTGCGCTCGGGGATGCCGAGCCTCGTGCAGAACGACCCGAGGCCGCCCGCGAAGAGCGAGACGGCGGACTGCGAGCCGAGCCGCTCGAGCAGCTCGGGCTGCGCGAACGTGCCGACCGCGAGGAGCGCGAGCACCGCGAGGATTCCCTCGAGCAGCATGCCGCCGTAGGCGACGGGGCGGATGTGCCTCTCGGAGGCGAGCTGCTTGGCGGTCGTGCCGGAGGCGACGAGCGAATGGAAGCCCGAGCAGGCGCCGCACGCGATCGTGATGAAGAGAAACGGGAAGAGCGGCGTCATCGCGCCCTTCGCGTTCGGCGCGCGCCAGCCGACGAACGCGTCGAGGTTCACCGCGGGCGCCGCGGCGAAGACGCCGAGGAACCCGAGCGCCATCATCGCGTAGAGCAGGTAGCTGTTCAGGTAGTCGCGCGGCTGCAGGAGGAGCCACACGGGGAGCGTCGAGGCGAGGAAGCAGTAGACGAGGAGCACGATCGACCAGGCCGTCTGCGCGCCCGCCTTCGAGAGCCCGAACGCGGAGACGAGGTCGAGCGGGAACTTCGTTCCGACCCAGATGAACGCGAACATCACGGGCACGAAGACGACCGTCGCCGCGAAGAGGGGGACCTTGAGGCGGTTCACCGCCACGCCGAAGACGACCGCGAGCGCGATGAAGAGCAGCGACGCCGTCGCGACCTCGGGGGCGTTCACGAACGTGAGCGCGACCTGGCGCGTGAATTCGGCGCAGACGAGGATGAGCGTCGACCAGCAGAAGAGCAGGAAGAGGAGCTTGCCGGGGCGGCCGAGGACCGTCTCGATCACCGACGCGATCGACCGGCCCTCGTGGCGAACGGAAAGGTAGAGCGAGACCATGTCGTGCACGGCGCCGATGAAGATGCAGCCGAGCACCACCCACGCGACGACCGCGCCCCAGCCGAAGTAGGCCGCGGCGATCGGGCCGACGATCGGCCCCGCGCCCGCGATCGACGCGAAGTGGTGCCCGAAGAGCACCGCCGGGTGCGCCGGGACGTAGTCCACGCCGTCGCCCTTCTCGAACGCCGGCGTCTTGCGCGCCGGGTCGACGCCGAGCACGCGTTCGAGCAGGCGCCCGTAGAGGAAGTAGGCCGCGGCGAAGAGCGCCGTCGCGCCGAGAAGCAGGATGATGCCGTTCATGGTGGATTCCCCGATGGACCGGAAAACGGGGCGGCATTCTATACCTCCCCCCGCGGCTCGTCAACCGCGCTTGCGCCCGGGCGCGGCCGCCCGTATAATCGCGCGGCGATGAACCTCTACGTCCACGTCCCGTTCTGCGCGGGCAAGTGCCGCTACTGCGCGTTCTACTCGGAGCCGCGCACGGACGCCCGCGACGTCGCGGACTGGCTGCGCCTCCTCCCGCGCGAGCTCGCGCTGCGCGGCCTCGCGGACGCGCGCCCCGGGACCGTCTACGTCGGCGGCGGCACCCCCACCACCCTGTC
>JAFPUX010000196.1 GCA_017413145.1 Kiritimatiellia bacterium
CCTCGCCGCGGCGGCCGCGGACGACGCCTCCGCCGGCGAAACCGCGGCGGCGGACGGAACCGCCGTCGCCGACGGCGCCGACTGGGAGTCCCTTTCCTTCGCGGACGCGCTTCTCGCGTGGCAGGAAGAACCCCTGCCGGAGATGCCGGACGTCTCCGCGGTCTTCTGATCCCGGCCGCCGCGCGCGCCGTCCTTTTTCGCTTGCCTTTCGCGGGGTTTTGGGCTTTAATGGTGCGCAACGCAACGCAAAGGAATCCCGCCATGAAGGAAATCTCCGGAACCCTCTCCGCCGCCGGCGCCAAGTTCGGCATCGTCGTGAGCCGCTTCAACAGCCTCTTCACCGAGCAGCTGCTTCAGGGGGCGGAGGACTGCCTCCTGCGCCACGGCGCCAAGCCGGGCGACATCGCCTTCGTGCGCGTCCCCGGCGCGTCCGAGATCCCGCTCGCCGTCCAGCGCCTGCTCAAGTCCGGCAAGTTCGACGCCGTGCTCGCGCTCGGCTGCGTCATCCAGGGCGCCACGCCCCACGCCGACCTCATCGAGCAGCAGGTCGCCCGCTCCCTCACCCAGCTCGCGCTGCAGTACGACAAACCCGTCACCGGCGGTCTCGTCGCCGCCAACAACCTCGAGCAGGCCATCGAGCGCGCCGGCACGAAGATGGGCAACAAGGGCTGGGACGCCGCGATGGCCGCCGTCGAGATGGTGTCCGTCTTCCGTCAGGTCTGATGGTCTCACGGTCGCATGGTCGCATGGTCGAACCATCGGACCATGCGACCATCGGACCATACGACCATACGACCATACGACCATTGGACCATACGACCATGTCCACAAGACGCCAGGCCCGCGAGTGGGCGTTGCAGCTCGTCTTCGAACTCGACCAGAACCCCGAACCGGAGACGCCCGTCGAGGAGCGCTTCGCCGCGTTCTGGAAGAGCGAGCTGCGCCTGCGCGCGCCGGACGAGCCGCCGGAGGGCCCGGAGCCCCCGATCCGCGCTTTCGCGGAGGGGCTCGTCCGCGGCGTCGAATCGCACCTCGCCGCGATCGACAAGCGCATCCGCGAGCGCTGCCCCAACTGGAAGATCGAGCGTCTCGGCTCCGTCGAGCGCGCCGTCCTGCGGCTCGGCGTCTACGAGCTCGTCTTCGCCCCCGAAACGACCCCCGCGGCCGTCGCCATCAACGAGGCGGTCGATCTCGCGAAGTTCTTCGGCTCGCTCCAGGCCGGCTCGTTCGTGAACGGCGTCCTGGACGCCGTCGCCCGCCGCGAGCGCGACGCCCGCTCCCGCGCGGCCGGGCGGCCGGAGACCTGGACGCCGAAGGCATGATCGCGTTCCAGGACGTCGCGGTCTCGTTCGGCACGCAGCCGGTGCTGCGCGGCGTGACGGTCAAGGTCAACGCCCGCGAGCGCATCGGCCTCGTCGGCCCGAACGGCGCGGGCAAGACGACGTTCCTCAATCTGCTCACGGGCGAACTCTCGCCCGACCACGGCGAGGTCGTCTTCGAGGGCCCGCGCCCCGCGATCGGCTACCTGCACCAGCAGCTGGACCGTTGGGACGACGCGGACACGCTGCTCTCCTACACCGTCCGCGTTTCGCGCGACCTCGCGGCGATGGAGGAGGAGATCGCCCGGCTCGAGGCGGAGATCCCGTCGCTGCCGGCCGGCTCGCCCGAGCGCGCCCGCGCCCTCTCGCGCGTGGGCGACCTGCAGACGAAGTTCGAGGCGCGCGGCGGCTACGACGTCGAGGCGCGCGCCAAGGCCGCGCTCTGCGGGCTCGGCTTCCACCCGGACGATTTGACCCGCCCGTTCGCCGAGTTCTCCGGCGGCTGGAAAATGCGCGCCGAGCTCGTGCGGACGCTCGTCGGCAACCCCGACGTGCTGCTGCTCGACGAGCCGTCCAACTACCTCGACCTGCCCGCCGTCGAGTGGATGCAGAAGTTCCTGCGCGAGTTCCGCGGGACGCTGCTCCTCGTCTCGCACGACCGCTACCTGCTGCGCACGCTCACGACGACGACCTTCGAGGTGGACGGCGAGACCGTGACGCGCTACAACGGCCCCTACGACTTCTACCTGCGCGAGCGGCAGGCGCGCTACGACACGCTTCTCGCGGCCAAGCGCAACCAGGACCGCCTCCGCGAACAGCACCAGCGCTTCATCGACACGTTCCGCTCGCAGGCGAACAAGGCCTCGCTCGTGCAGTCGCGCGTGAAGATGCTCGAAAAGATGGAGCCGATCGTCGTGCCGCGCCAGGCGTCCGCCGCCGGCAAGCTCCGCATTCCGGAATTCCACCACTGCGGCACCACCGCGCTCTCGGTGCGCGACGCCGGCTTTTCCTACGACGGCGCGCGCTTCGTCTTCCGCCACGTGACGTTCGACGTCATGACCGGCGAGCACGTCGCGATCGTCGGCTTCAACGGCCTCGGCAAGACCACGATGTCGCGCCTCTTCGCCGGCGTCCGCACGCCGACCGAGGGCGAGGTCGTGCTCGGGCACAAGGTCGTCCCCGGCTACATGTCGCAGGAGTTCGCCGAGACGATCCCGCCGGACCGGTCGCTGTTGAACGTCGTGCGCCGCGAAGACGAGACGATGACCGAGGCGCAGGCGCGGCAGCTCCTGGGCGCGTTCGGTTTCAGCGGCGACGACGCGTTCAAGACCGCGGGCGTGCTCTCCGGCGGCGAGAAAATCCGCCTCGCCTTCGCGCGCATCTACGCGGCGAAGCCGAATTTTCTCATCCTCGACGAACCCACGACGCACCTCGACGTGAACGGCCGCCGCGCGCTCGAGGAGGCACTCGTCGGCTGGCCCGGCGCGATCGTCGTCGTCTCGCACGACATCGAGTTCGTGCGCCACGTCGCGCAGAACATCGTCGAAGTGACCGAGGCGGGCGTCCGCAAGATCGTCGGGACCTACGACGACTACCGCGAGCGCCTCGCGCGCGAAGCCGCCGCGGCGTCCGCGGAGCGCGCGGCCGAGCCCGCCGCCGCGAACCCGAACTCGAAGAAGGAGCAGCGCAAGGCGCGCGCCGCCGAGCGCGAGCGCAACGCGCCGCTGGTCCGGTCGCTCAAGCGCCGCGTCGAAGCGGCCGAAGAGCGCATCGCCAAGCTCGAAGCCGAGCAGAAGGCGCTCGCCGAATCGCTCGCCGCCCCCGCGCCGGACGCCGACCCCGCGGCCGCCTCGCGGCGCCTGGCCGAAATCGACAAGGAGCTCGCGACCCTCACGACGCTCTGGGAGCAGGCCGCCTCGGAGCTCGCCTTCCACGAGGCGGAATGAATCTCCGACCATCAGACATCAGACCATTCGACCATCAGACCATCAGACCATCAGACCATGAAGAAACTCGCCTGCGCACTCGTCGGCTTCGGCGGCATCGGACACCACCACGCCAGCCGCTACGCCCGTTGCAAGAACGTCCGCCTCGTCGCGCTCTGCGACATCGACCCGGCCCGGCTCGCCGAGGCCGAGTCGAAGACGAACCTCGGTTCGTCCGGCACGCTCGACCTCGCGAAGCTCCGGCTCTACAAGAGCTACGACGAGTTCGCGGCGGCCGAGAAGGGGCGCGTCGACATGATCGACCTGTGCGTGCCGACCTACGAGCACGCGCGGCTTGCGTGCCGCGCGCTGCGCGACGGCTTCCACGTCCTCTCCGAAAAGCCGATGGCGCTTTCGCTCGCGCAGTGCGACGCGATGATCGCCGCCGCGAAGGAAAGCGGCCGCACGCACATGGTCGCGCAGTGCCTGCGCTTCTCGCCCGTCTACGGGGCGCTGCGCGCGTTCGTGGAAGGCGGACGCTTCGGCGCGCTGCGCAGCCTTTCGATGCACCGCGTCGGCGCGATGCCGTGGTCGAAGTGGTACTACGACCACCGCAAGTGCGGCGGCGCGGTGCTCGACCTGCAGCTGCACGACCTGGACTTCGCCGTGTCGCTGCTCGGCACGCCGTCCGCGATCCGCTGCGAGGGCCTGCGCGGGCCGTCCGGCGGCTGGGACGAAACGCTCTCGCGCCTGCGCTACCCCGGCGCGAAGGCGCCGATCGTGACGACCGCGGCCTCGTGGCTGCGCGCCGCGTTCAAACCCGGCTTCGAGGCGGTCTTCGAGCGCGGGCTGCTGGAATACGACGGCGCGGAACTCAGGGCGTTCGACGCGAAGCGCAGGCCCGTCAAGCTGGCCGTGAAGGGCGCGGACATGTACGGCCTGGAGATCGACTACTTCGCGGACTGCGTCCGGCGCGGCGCGCGCCCGGAGCGCTGCCGGCCGGAGTCGACGCGCGAATCGGTGCGCCTCGCGCTGCTGCAGGCGAGGTCCGCCGCGCGCGGCGGCGCCTGGATCCGGACCTAGAACGAGACGCGCAACAGCGGCAGGACGGACAGGTCGGCGTTCTCGACGACGTTCAGGAGTCCGAGCTGCACGCCGCGGAGCGTCTTGGCGGAGTTGTAGACGCCGATCTGCCAGCCGCGCGCGTCGCGGGCCAGGTTGACGGCCCCCAGCTGGAATCCGCCGTCGAGCGTCCCGACCGAGTTCACGAGACCGAGCTGCACGCCGGAGAAACGGCCGTTGCCGGCGTTGAACGCGCCGAGCTGCACGCCGGCGTAGTCCTTCGCGCCGACGTTCACCAGGCCGAACTGCGCGCCGCGGACGTCGTCGCCGTCCATGTTGACGGCGGCGAGCTGGACGCCGCGGAACCGGTCGGAGAAGTTGCAGATCGCGGAGAGCTGCACGCCCGCGCCGGTCGCGGCCCGGTTGAGGAACCCGCCGACCTGGACGCCCGCCAGCGTGTCGGAATAGTTGCCGAGCAGGCCGAGCTGGACGCCCGCCGATTCGGACCCCTCCAAGACGCCCGACACGTTGAGCAGGCCGAGCTGCACGCCCGTCAGCGGACCGTCCGCGACGTTCACGGCGCCCAGCTGCAGCGCGGATTCGGCGCCCGTCGCGCGTCCGTAGAAGAGGTTGAAGTCGAGGAAGGAGACGTTGTGGTTGCGGGAGCCGAACAGGCCGAAACGGAGGATCGACACGTCGTCCTGGACGTAGCCGAACTGGACGCCCGGCCAGAGCGCGAGCACGACGGGGAGCGTCCCCTCGCCAAGCTCCGGTTCGTACTTCGGCGCGACGGGCCGCGCGAAGCGCTCCTTGGCCGGACGGTCGAACCGCGCGGGCACGGAATCGCGGCGCGGCGCGAAGCGTTCGGCGGCCGGGCGGTCGAAGCGCTCGGGAATCGGGTCGAAACGGGGGGCGGACGGTTCGGCCGCGGCGGCGCAAAACGCGGCGAGAAGAAGACCGGACGGGAAGATCGCTTTCATGCGGCGCAGTCTAGCACACCCCGCCCCGTTCGCGCAACCGCGCGCGCACGAGGAAGAACGCGGCGACGGAGGCGTTCGCGAGAAAGAGAACCGCGGCCGCGGCC